>NZ_JAUBRM010000163.1:0-7121 GCF_036701905.1 Microcoleus sp. MON2_D5 | reverse complement strand
AGTAACGCCAAACTCGGCGTTCCTCTAAAATTTCTCGGGGCGTTAGTGGGGGGTTGTTCTCCATGTCAAATATTTTAAGTGATGACTGTATTCTGTGCTTCGCTGCATTTAGCTCGGTGGTGATTCAATTTCTCTAGATTTCTCTATTTATTGTTGAGCTGGAGACCTATAGGTTTCGTTTTTTCTCTATAACGCAGTTTAGTCAGGGTTGAGCGGTCTAAATCTCGTGCTGCCAGCCTGTGAAAATTGCTTCTTTTTAGGTGTTTACCGGGTATCACATATCCCGGTTGGGCGCGGCCGGGAGGCAGGCCAAAGCCAGCCCCCTCCCTGCCCACGTCGTCAACCGTCGCTTTCCCCCTCCTCTTTCTTTGACCCAAACTCGTCTAACAAGTCTTGCAGCCACACCTTGCCCTGACCAAACTTTCTCCCTTTCATATTGAGCACGTTCTCTATGACCCATGTGGGAGACTTCCCAACGTCTAACGCTTTCTGCACTTCCTGGTAGATTGCAAACTCTGGGGAAGCTGCTTCCGCATCTGGTAAGTCCGCGTGGTATATGGCTTCCAGTGCCTTCCGTTTAGCTTCCACTTCCTCGTCGGAAGCGGCCAAGATTGCTTCCGCTTCCTTCCGCCGCTGTTGCTCGCTGACGTAGACTTCGACTGCTACCTCGTCTTCGACATCTGCCTGAATCGCCCGCGCTTTCATCGCCTCGAATTCTTCAGCCTTAGCAACCTTGAGAGCGCAGCGCCGACCCTCAAAGCAGCACGCGAAACCAGACACCAGGGCAATGCCTTGCATGAAGTTGTGCAGAGGAATTTTGCGGGAAAAAACGAACGGCGGGGCTAGCCAAAGGGTAAGCCCAGAGAGAGACAGAGCTGACACTTTTAGGAGCGACATAGCATTACCCCCGCCCCTACTAAAGCGCCAATTGTGCTTGCAATTAGCCTAAATCTAAGCTGCAACAAACTAATTTTTAAGATGCCAATAATTGCATCATCTAGAAGCCAAGCAGCAGCCGAAATTATTAGTTTGAGCGCGAACAATGCTTGCACAAAATGCAAAGCGTTGGGGTGCAGCGATGCTATCCAGCATAGGAGGCTGGAAGCAATCGCCGTAAGCAAAAATGAGTTGCCCAGGGCGATCGCCTTTATCATTCTTTAACCCCTCCTAGAAGCTTGGCTTTAATAGCCTCAATTCTTTCAGCAGCGCGGTTTTCAGCTTTCTCAAGTCCGACTCCCAACTTGGCATAACCGGGACGCAATCCGTGTAAATGTTTGGCTAAGCCTACATCAGCTTTTTTCTTTGTTAGTTCACCAGTGGCGACAACCTTCTCATATTCCCGATGATGCTTGTGTACCTTTGCATCAGCTAATTCAACTTGTGCCATCGACTTGTAGGCTTTCTTTGCATAGCGAGCGCCCTCAGTCTTTTCCTTGGCTAATTTCTTTGTCGCGTCCGCCTCTTCCTTCGTGAAATAGCGGGGGGTGTCTGCTACTGGAGCGGTGCGGATGGAATTAAAATTACCAGGATTGAGCGGTGTAATTACGCTGGCATCAGTCGGAGCAGTTAGCTTCTCTGATTTGTGGCTGATAGCATCGCTACTATCGCCGCCGAACAGTCGGGTCATTGTTCCCATTATTTTTGCCCTATCTGAATTTGAATTTTGACTGGTGGAAATAGATTGAGCGGATTGATTTTTGGCCACAATCCGAGGATGAGCAAAGCAAAGCCAACCGATGCAAGAGCAAGGGCAAAAGCTTGTCCTAAATCAACCCATTCCAGCAAATTAATCTGGCGTGAGTTTTCATTGGAAACGGTCGAGCCGTCAATAGACGTGATTCTAGGTTTGTGATCGAACTCTAACCCGTACGAAGTCAGCAACTTTTCCCAAGTTGCTGTGGCCGTAAGCTTCCCGAAGGTTTTTGCCTGTTCATTTGTGAGGTTGCAATCGTAAGCAAGCTGTCTGAGTTGGTCGATGCGGCGATGTGAAACCATTGGCGATTTAGACATGATTGACACGCCTCAATTGGTCAGCTCCAGTCGGTTCGCCATCGTAACAGGGTTCAGGAAGAAGGTCGGGGCAAGTGCTGTGAGTCCATCTGACAAAGTAAACCCAAGTGTTAGTAGCCAAGTAATATCCATCGGGTTCAGGAACCCAGCGCATCCCTAAAATTTCGCCAAAATCAGTAGCAACTTCTGGGCCTTCCTCATCATCTGGTTCCCAGTCATAGGCAACTAAATCACCAATACTAAATTCTGGGGAGGGATACATAGAAATGGGTTGAGACTTGGGTAGCAAGCAAAGCGAAGTAAGCGCCGCTACTTTCTGCAAGAGTTCGCGCCGGGGAAATGTAAAGTGTTGCGATCGCCCGTCAGGGTATCGCGCCGAAACATTCTCTGAGGATTTCATAATGTGTTTTCCTCAGAAACTTGTTGCGTGTAGCCGATTCCCGTCAAGTAATTGCAACCACGTCGCCTTACTTCGCTGCGTTCCATGTGCCGCTGTTTCCGAAGTTTGGGAAAGATTTCGCACAGCCTGCGGTATAGCTGATTGATAGCTTTTACGGGGGTGTCACGCTTGTTAGGTAGATCGTGCCAGATTAATTTTTCCTGACCCTTAACAAGTTCAACCTTCAGAACCCCAGTCTTGATATACCAGTCGCGCAATTGCTCCCAAAGGTCGGAAACATAAACTCGACCATCGGGCTGAGGTTCCAAACCGACTTCGCGAACAAACTCGATCAAGTGACTGGTGCTGCGAGGTGTCCATTTAGGCTGCTTTTTGCCCTTGCCTTTAGTTTCGCTGAGACTAGCTAAGGCAGCGGCCAGCATTTTCTGCTGCTCGTTGATCACCTCAACTTGGGTCTGAGCGAGTTCGATCAGTTGGGATATTTGGGGGTCAAAAGTCTGCTGAGGGTCTGAGTGAGAGTAGCTCCCGGTTCGGCGGATGCTGGGAAGCACTTCCTCAAACATCCAAACTCGGAACCGCTGGGCTGCGGGTTTGTCTGATCGAAAAATGAGTTCGTACAAACCGGGCTCAGTTACGGTGAGCATTTGTCGCTCACCTTTATTCGTATGTATTGAATACATACCCTTCCAGTTCTCGGGCATCTTTGCAACCCGACGGCTAAGCGTGCTCTGTTCAATTCCCAAAACAGCACCCACATCGGCAACTACCCACTCAGGGGTATCGGTTGAACCGATAACCTTTATTTCTTGACCTTCAAAATCAAAAATTGATAGTTCAGTCATTACAAAACCTCGCAAACTCAATGATGAAGAGTTGCGATCGTCTGTAAAGACAATCGGCTACGACTGGCATAATAGTTAAGCTCCAACGGTTGTGATCTAATCGTCGGGGAAGTCGTGACTTGGCTAGCGGGTCCAATCGCTTGTCAGTCGCGCATCAATCTTCCTTACCTTAAGGTTGAAGGTTTGTAGTCGCTCTGTCAAGTAGGCGACTTGTAAAGTTTTGTAGACGTAAGACGCTGGTGTACGAGACGTAAGACGCTGGTGTACGAGCCGTAAGACGCTGGTGTACGAGACGTAAGACGCTGGTGTACGAGACGTAAGACGCTGTTGTACGAGACGTAAGACGCTGTTGTACGAGACGTAAGACGCTGTTGTACGAGACGTAAGACGCTGGTGTACGAGACGTAAGACACTGTTGTACAGGACGTAAGACACTGTTGTACAAGACGTAAGACACTGTTGTACAAGACGTAAGACACTGTTGTACAGGACTGCTAAAAACGTATTACTGTCATACTACGATTAGAAAGTTGCACAGTGCCAGTTGCCCAAAAAATAGCCGCTACTGGCACAACCCCACTAGCGGCTATTTTCGGATGTCAGGATACTGGATGCGGTCTTAGATTTTCCGCAGATTGCAGAACAACATGGATATTACCCGTCCCCCCTTTTTGCCTTCTCGCTCTTGCCAATCCACCTTGCAACTGATGCTCGTGTGAATCTCTACGATGCGGCCATGCCAGTTATAGCTAGACTCTTCTGGGTTATTGCCTGCGACTTTATCACCAATTCTGAAAGCTTTTAATGGATCAGAGCAGGGAGTACCAGTTAATAGTTCCACCAATTTTTGCCTCTCAGGGAGAGTGAGTTGTGTGATCGTGTTGCACAATTCCAGAATAGTTGGCAAAACTGCTCTGCCATCTCTGCCAGTCGTCTCTGCAAGGGTTGTAGCTTCGCCACTTGCTCTGCCAATATCAGATGGCAGAGCAGTTGGTAGAGCTGTAACCTGCTCTGTGTCTACTGGCAGAGCTGGCAGAGCAAAATTTGTAGTTAAATCAGGATTTTGCACAAAGCTAATTCCTGATAGATACCATTGAGCTCTACGCTCCATCTCATCCCGCCCGTTATATTGCAATTTTTTAAGCTTCGGGAAAATCTCTGAAAACCTTGCAAATACTTGATTTATTGCCTTTACAGGTGTGTCGTATTTGTTGGGTAGATCATGCCAAATCAGCTTATCCTTACGATCGTTCGTACCAGGTTCAATCTCTAATGTCCCCGTTTCTACATACCACTCTTGCAGTCGCTCCCACAAATCTTTGATGTAGACGCGGCCACCAGTTTGTACCTCAATGCCAGCGTCGCGAACAAACTGCCAGAGGTGGCGGCTTTCCTCCTGAGCCTTCTGCATAGCTTCCTTGGTCGCTTTGTAGTCGATTCCCTCAGAAAGCAATAGCGGCCACCGCTCCAACATCTTATTAAGCATCGCCGGGGCAATCTGTTCAAGAATAAACTTTTCATCATCCTTAAAGCGCGGGTCAGCTTCTAATTGACCCTCAGCAGCAATCGCGTTTTTGGCATAGGTCTTGTCAAACCTCAATATTCCATAGCGACCTTCGATCGCCTCTGTGCCTCCTGTGATGGATGGAAGTTTGTTGCAATTGGCTAGAAAGATAGCTCCTGCCTTGTACTCATAACTGTCTTTGCCCTTGCGCTCAATATCCAGAGGGTCGCCCGTGATGAACTGCTTGAGGCTCTGAATGCTATCTAAATCTATCTTCCCCGTATTCTCAGAAGCCCAGTTGCAGATGCTTCCTTCAATCGCCGCCAGAGTAAACTTGCGGCCCGTGTCATACGATCGGAAGTCAGACAAAGATTTACCCGTCATCCCATTTCCATAAACGGCTGCAAGTACAGCGCGTAAAGTATCTTTACCATTGGAACCTTCGCCATGGCAGAGCAGCCCCTTTACTCCCCGACCCGTAAGTTTCGATCGCACTATTTTGAGATTGAGCGCGGCAGCAGCAGTCCGAAGGAAAATTTCTCGCTGCGATGGCTCCAAGCATTCCAAAAGGCGATCGCAATCTGCTGGGTCAATGGCTGGGTCAAATTTACAACCGACATAGGTGTAGACCTTCTCAGGGTCATGGGGCAAGAGCGCATAACTTCCATCCGAGTTCACCTTTAACACCCCATTGGAGCAATTCAAGCCATCAGGATTTATCTTGTTTGGGTCGATCGCCTTCCGACCAACTACCCATGCAAAAACCTCACCCGCGTAGCTAGCCTTAGCTCGGTTGTGAACCCAAGCGCCGCTCTTAGTTCTCTCCGCATACTTGTTTAACCAGTCCCCAATCCGGCGCTTCTCCTCCACTTCCGGTCGCAGTTCGTAGTGGCTTCCAACAAATTTATAAAGCTGGCCACCGATAGATTTCCAATGACCCTCAGAGTATAGTTTGGACTCTGCTATCTGACAGAAGTTTGGCGCTGCATTAGGCTCACCATCTGGGTTGTAGTCTTCGTCACTACTTAAAGACGACAAATATACTACATTCTCTTGTGTGCGCGGGTGGGAAATAGAAGAATTATTAGAGAGAGTGTTCTTTTTGCGGTCGGGCATCCGCAGTCCAACACTATCTGCAAGCTCCTGTACTATTGCTGCAAAATCCTTCCCGGTCGGACTGCCTAAACCGCCACGAAGTTGGTGCAAGAATTGCACCGGCCCACCTCCGACAGCGCAACCAAAACAATGGAATGTCTTCTTGATTGGGGAAATAGTAAAGCTAGGGGATTTTTCTGAGTGGAAGGGGCACAGAGCTTTTAAATTCTTTCCCGCAGGTTTTAGTTTTAGGTGACTGCCGTAGAACTCTTCAGCGTCCAACAGAGGGAGAATATCTTTCTCCAAAATCTCTACAAGACTTTTCTCATCTGCACTTACAAATGCTGTAGTTTCAGGTTTGGCTTTTTGGATGGCTTCGATCATCGGCATTTCGCGCATCAAGTCCAGAATAAAGTCGGGACATTCTGCGATCGGAGCTTCACTCTCCCAAAAGTAGGGTTTGCCCGTGTCTGGATGGATGGACGGCGGCAGGGTAGAGCACTGATTCCATCGGAGTTCTAGTTTTTCGTTATTGTCGAGCTCAATTTTTTGGGGCTTCAATCCTCCCCACTTCTCTGGCGGTACGGATAACAGAATTTGGAAGTGCCCAGCTTTGCCCGAAGTCCAGCGCTTTGTCAGAGGTGGCTCTTGATCACCTGACAGCTCAAGATATTTTTTCCATGCCAGCGGGCCGTCAAAGTCGATCGCCATTACCCCATCCGAGAGTGGGCCCGTAACGACAGACACCCCAGTCCATAAGGTCTTTTTACCTTCTGCGTTGGTCTGTGATTGGATGGCTTCGATCAGTCGAGCGCGATCGAGTTTATTTTTCTGCCAGCCAGACCACAGGTTTTTCTTTCCTACGCAAGGGGTTAAAGCCCATTCCTGCGGGAACTTATTGATTGCATAGATGAATTCACTACGGACGCTTGAAGTTTGCCCGCTGAGCGAGTTACTATTAGAGGACATGGAATTCTCCTTTGATTTGGGTGAATTACCGAAAGCCGTTGCGGTCAGGTACCAATTGAAAGCAGCGGTTTTTTGGTGTGCAGATTTTGAAAAATTTTAAAGCGTAATTGGCACCGCCCTGCTAGTCGTTAGCAAGTGCGGTTACTAGGCTGTCAGTGAGAGATACACCTATCAACCCATTGCAGAATTTAGCAGCGACAAGCAGGTTCCCCAAGATTTGGGTTAGAAGTTTTAAATGTTCTGCCAGCGCTATGACGCTGTACCAAGCTTGATGCTCTGTGAGAATCGCACAGATTTTCGC
>NZ_JAUBRM010000162.1:0-7146 GCF_036701905.1 Microcoleus sp. MON2_D5 | reverse complement strand
CTATCCTTTCTCTGCGCTGTGCTTATCTCAATGGTCAACTTTCCACTTGATATATGTGCAAAACTGAGATGCACCCTGAGCTATAATATGCTAAAAGCTTTTCTTGAACAGCGCATTGTATTAGTTTTGACGATAACTGTGGGTGTAGGAGTGTCCGTTTTAGTTACATTATTTGTGAGTAGATGGGAGGTATCTAATCGGCAACTACGCTTTCAAAGGCAGATTGAAAATTTAGGGACAGCCCTCCAGCGTAGTCTTAACCGATATACAGATATGCTGGCATTTATTGATGATTATTATGCAGTAGTTCAACGACCAGTAGACCGTCAAAAATTTGTAGCTTTTGTAGAGCGTTCCCTCCAGGCTTACCCTGGTATTCAAGCTTTAGAATGGGCCCCCTTAATTAAAGAAACAGAACGTTTTGCCTATGAACGAAACATCCGTTTAGAAGGTTATAAAAACTTTCAAATTACTGAATTAGGGGAATCTAGAAATTTGGTGAGAGCCGCAAAACGTCCGTACTATCTACCTGTTACATATATAGAGCCGTTTACGGGTAACGAATTCGCTTTGGGATACGATCTTAACTCAGATATAACCCGTGCAACAGCAATTTCTCAGGCAACAGATACGGGCAAAACTACCGCAACGGGGCGCATTAAGTTAGTTCAGGAAAGGCGCAATCAGTTTAGTTTTTTAATATTTTTACCAATTTATGAACGGCACAAAATTCCCGAATCAATAGCACTGCGTCGCCAGCAATTTAATGGGGTTTTGCTCGGCGTGTTTCGCGTATCAGATGTGGTTGAAGGAGCATTACACAATTTGCAGTATGAGATTGATTTTACAGTTCACGACCGCAGTTCTAGGGCTGGAGAGCAATTTCTAGGACGGTATGACGCTGTGAAGAAAGAAGTGACCACTCGTGAGGAAAAACCCCAACCAACTTTAATTAAATCCGAGCTTTGTCCATCACCAGCGGACTGCCAACAAACTTTAACTATTGGACAGCGGGAATGGGTGATAGCTTTTTCACCTTCGGTAAATTATCAGATGGAAACGCAAGATGGGGCAATTTATACTCTGATTAGTGGGTTTTTCCTGACGGCAGGTTTAGGAATATTTCTGTATACCTTAAATCGTGAACTAGAGGCAACAAAAAATCTAGGTGATTTAAGGTTTCGTTTTTTTTCTATGGCATCTCATGAATTACGAACGCCTCTAAGCACTATTTTAGTTTCTAGTGAATCTTTGCAGATTAACTATCATCAATTAACTGAGAAACAGAAACAGGCAAATATTCAGCGAATTAATTTGACAGCGAAGCGGATGAGCCAGCAAATTGCGGATTTGTTAATGTTGACAAGGGCGGAAGTTAGGCAACTGGAATTTAATCCAGAGTTATTGGATTTAGAATGCTTTTGTCAGCAAGTGGTAGATGAGATGCAAATGGGGGTCAGTCAAAGAATTGAATTTACGAGCAAGTGTCCAAATACTAAAGCTTTTTTAGACAAAAAACTACTGCAATCTCTCCTCACTAATTTACTTTCTAATGCTGCCAAATATTCGGCTTGTGATGCTCGGATTCAGTTTGACTTAAGCTGTAATGAAACTAAGGCGACTATGGAAATATGCGATTGCGGTATTGGCATTCCGACCTCGGATAGCACCCGGATTCGGGAGCCATTCTATCGGGGCAGCAATGTCGGAGAAGTAACGGGAAGCGGTTTGGGATTGGCGGTGGTTAAAACTTGTGTTGAATTACATCGGGGAGAGTGGACGATCGCAAGCGAAGAAGAACGAGGTACAACTGTAACTGTCAAATTACCTTTAGAGTGAACGTATGGTAGCTATTTCCCACTCCAATGAATGAAACGTTTTTCAACCAATAAAAACAGCATATTTAGGAAGTAGCCCAAAATCCCTGTCACCAGAATGGAGGCATACATATCCTTTACGTTGAGAATTTGTTGAGCATCAATAATTCGTTTTCCCAGTCCTTGTTCAGTGCCAATAAACATTTCTGCCACAATCACAATTACCAGTGAAATACTGATGCCACTACGCAGGCCAATAAAGGTTTGAGGCAAGCTTTCCATCAGCAAAACATCTTTAAATACTTGCCAAGGGTTGGCGCCCATTACTTTAGCCGCTAAAATTCGGGATTGTTTTGCATTTATTACGCCATAAGCGCTGTTAAATACAATCAGTAAAAATGCACTAAAAGCAGCAATTACTACTTTAGAAAAGTCACTCACTCCAAAGAAAAGAATGAACAGTGGAATTAGAGCACTAGCAGGTGTAGAACGGAAAAAATCAATTAAAAATTCCACACTGCGATAGAGTTTTTCAGAACTACCTAAAGCCACACCAACAGGAACTCCCACAATACCAGCCATCAAGAATGCGCTAAAGGTTCGTAACACAGTAGCGGTTAGATCCGGCAACATTGCACCAGTAAAGATACCAGTAATTAAAGTGCCAATAGTCGCAACTGGTGTGGGTAGTAAGACAGGGTTAACCGCACCAGAAATCGAAATTAACCACCAAACGCCAAAGAGTACAAATACTCCAATGAATGGCAAAAAACGATTGAAGGAAAAATTTCGCGCTGAACTATTAGATTCGATACTAGAAGTAGTCATTTCCGCATCTCCTGACGAAAGATTTCTAAACAGTAACGGCTGACCTCTATGAATTCAGGAGAGGTAAGCGTATCGGGGGTACGCGGGCGGGAAATTGTGAAAGGTACTGCTTCCACTAAATGAGTTGGACGTTTACTTAAAAGTAGCACTGTATCTGCTAAAAATACTGCTTCTTCTAAGTTGTGAACTACCATTAACATGGGAATGGAAGTTGCCATGAAAATTTCTTGGAGTTTGTCTCGTACAAAGAGGGTGGTTTCAAAGTCCAAGGCGGAGAAGGGTTCATCAAGAAATAATACTTCTGGTTCGGCAATTAGTGCTCGTAGAATAGAAACTAATTGTTGTTGTCCGCCGGAGAAGTTATAGGGATAACGTTTCAGATCGAGGCGAATATTGAAAGTGTCGATGAGACTGGCGACGCGATTGCGACATTCCTTTTCTGGTATTCCTTTAACCCGCAGTGGATAGGCAATATTGTTATATGCGCTCATCCAGGGAAACATTGAATCCCGATAGTTTTGAAATACATACCCAATTTTGGCCCGACGAATTGGTTTGCCATGAATCCGAATCTCACCGCGATCGATGGGAATTAAACCACTAATCATATTAATGAGTGTAGATTTTCCACACCCATTAGGGCCAAAAATTGAAACTAATTGATTGTTCGGTAAATCAACGTTAAAGTCTTGATAAAGCGGTTGTCCACCAAAGGATTTGCACAATCCCTTTACAGAAATGAAGTGTTCGGGTGGGGCAATACTTGGGATAGTTAGGGGATCTAGCATCATTTAGCAAAATTCTCCACAAATTATGAGACAGGTTTGTACAACAAGCTGGCAACATCGACTTGTTTGGCAAAGACTTTCTTCTCCGTGAGAAACTCAAAATATTTTTGGAAGTAGCTAATATCTTCTGGCTTAAATTGGTTGTACATCGTGTATCCTACCAGAGGAACTTTTTGCACTAATTCGCCTTCGATGGCGGTGGAACCTACGAGATATTGACGCATTTCATCGGGTTTATTCTTAATATCGTCAATGGCGCGGCGATATGCTTCTATGTAAGTTTTGGTAGTAGCTGGATATTGTTGAATAAATTTGGTACTGAGTACCGCTGCACCACCAAACCAAGGAGCTTTGGGGTCGCCTAAAATGTATTTAGAAACAACTCCATTTTCGAGAATGCGGGTAATGCCTTTAACCTCACCCACTGTACCTGTTGGTTCTAAGGTGTAAACTGCATCAATTTGTCCCGATTCAATTGCGCCAAGATGTTGCCGAATTTCTATTTGCTGAATTTGAGGATTTTTTACGCCAGCGGCGGCGAGAATTGCTTGGGCGATCGCGAGATTTTGCGCTCCTGGGCCCGTGGCAAATTTCTTGTCTTTTAAATCGGTGATTGTTTGAATCTGGCTATTTTTTCCTACTATGACTTGATCGAGTTTGTAATCAACATTACTGGGGTTAGCTGCAATAATTTTGAACAATCCTGGTGAGGTAATTTCTGAAAGTCCTAACACGCCGCTGGCTACTCCATTTCCTGTGCCTTGAAGTCGGCCGGCAATTAGCGCTTCTGCGACTTGGTTGGGCGAGGCAAATTTTATTACTTCTACTTCTAAACCAGCTTCTTTGAAGTAACCCTTTTTCTCGGCTACAAACAAAGGTAAACCAGAGGCGACGGGCCAGAATCCAATGGAAATTTTACCGGGATTCTCGGAACGGCTTGGAGCATTTGCGTTTGCGGGAGTTTGAGCTTGAGGTTGAGTACAGCCGTGAGTAGCGATCGTAATTGCTGCTCCTGCACTCAATTGTATAAAATATCGTCTCCGGATCTTCATGGTTTTTCCTCTTGACAAGCAAGTGATTTGGTCGTAAAATTGCATCATAAGATACAAAACTTCGATTTATCGTATTTAAAAGTTACGTAAAAATCACAGTTATCGGCTAAAAGTGGCGATCGAAAGCCATCAATCTCAAAGTAAAAACCTAGCTTCAGTCATGGCTGTGCGTAAGCCCTCAATACGATAAATTTAGTTATCGATCAGCATATAGGATTAGTGGGTGGATTCGGGGGAAGCTTTCGTGGAGAAATCGGGGAGAATATGAGGATTTCTTGACAAAAGCAATAACAAACTATTAGTAATCAGCAATTAATCGACAGTTTTTAAGCGATATCCCACACCGCGAACAGTTTCAATCAAGTCATTTGGCGCTCCTGCATCTTTAAGTTTTGCCCGCAAATTCTTGACATAAGTTTTAATCGTATCTTCTTCAGGCGACTCTTGCCATGTCCAAACTTGTTCGATCAGTGCAGCTCGACTCAAAACTTTTTTTCCATATCGCATTAAAGCTTCTAGCAAAGCAAATTCTTTAGGCGTAAGGCGAATCAGCGATCGCTCATAGATAACTTCATAACTACTAGGATCTAAGGACAAATCACCCCATTTTAAAATAGGGGGAGTTCCCGACTGTCCGCGACGCAGTAAGGCCCGAATTTGAGCCAGCAACTCTTGTAAATTAAACGGTTTTACCATGTAAGCATCTGCGCCCGCATCTAAGCCAATCACTTTATCCAGGCTTCTATCGCGAGCGGTAAGCATGAGAACGGGAGAAAAATAGCCGCGATCGCGCAATCTTTGACATAGACGCACACCATCCAATTTTGGTAGCGTGACATCCATCAAAATCAAATCATAAACAATCGCCTGAGCTTTATCCCAAGCAGACTCACCATCTCTTGCTGAATCCACAAGATACCGCTGCACCACAAGGGCTTCACTCAGAGATGCTACCAATTGGCTATCGTCTTCTACTAACAGAATCCGCATGATTTAGACTCTTAAATTAATTTACATTTAAGAAAAATACAATTTTTTTGAGAAACAGTAAGTTTCTGACCATTGATTGTGCTCGTTCAGGCACTCTTGAGCTGTTATCTAGGATACAGATAGATAGAAATATATAATTAAACTTAAGTTTATGTGTCCCTTTAGTTACTAGCCAAGGATTTGTAACGTATTAGCTAAGTTCCCAATATTTTTTTAAGTTCTGCTTCCTAAACCCGCTTAACTGCTTTATTAATACTTACCCGTTCCCGTTTTCTCTTTTTAGCTTCCGGCCAATTTCCCCGCTATTTCTACTTGCAGTAAAACTTCCTCAACTCGGCAGATACCTCCCCACTTCGGATACTCATAGGTTCCCAGTAAAGCAGGCAAAACTTTGCCAGTCAGTCCGGCTTCTCCCCAAGCTTCCTCGCCACTTAATCCCGCCTACCTACTTAATTTCAGGGTTCCCACTTACAGATAGACTCTGGCTTGAGCGGGCAAGTTTTGGGAGCGATCGGATTTCCGCTGAGGTAGAGTTCAGTCAGTTCACTTAAGGATTCTAGGGCTTTGATGTTGCTGATTTGATTGTTGCTCATGTAGAGCTTTTGCAGGTTAGTCAAGGATTGTAGCGGTTTGATGTCGCTGATTTTATTGTCGTCAAGGCTGAGCCAAAACAATTTATTCCAGGATTGTAGGGGTTTGATGTCCCTGATAGAATTGTTGTTGAGGTTGACCAAAAATAGGTTAGTTAAAGGTTCGAGAAATTTGATGTTGCTGATTTGATTGCTGTCGAGGTAAAGCACAGTCAGGTTAGTCAAGGACTGTAGCGATTTGATGTCGCTGATTTTATTGCTGCCGAGGCCGAGATCATTCAGGTTAGTCAAAGATTGTAGCGGTTTGATATCGCTAATTTGATTGTGGTCAAGGTATAGTTCAGTCAGTTCATTCAAAGATTGTAGCGGTTTGATATCACTGATTTTATTGTTGTATAAATAGAGCAAAACCAGGTTAGTCAAGGATTGGAGTGGTTTGATGTCCCTGATAGAATTGTTGGAGAGTTTAAGCACCTCCAGATTAGTCAAAGATTGTAGCGGTTTGATATCGCTGATTTTATTACTGTCGAGGTTGAGTTCCTTCAGATTAGTCAAGGATTGTAGCGGTTTGAGGTTGCTGATTTTATTGTTGACAAGGTTAAGCTTTTTCAGGTTAGTCAAGGATTGTAGCGGTTTGATGTCGCTGATTTGACTACCGAAAAGATTGAGTCCCTTCAGGTTAGTTAAAGATTCTAGCGGTTTGATGTCGCTGATTTTATTGGCTCGAAGGCTAAGTTCCTTCAAGTTAGTAAAAGATTCTAGCGGTTTGATGTTGCTGATGTAGTAGAGCGAGAGTTGAGTAAGGCTCGAAAGTCTCTGATTAGCCGCATCGCACTCAGTAGTCTCTGCTTTTTTCAATAGCATCTCAACAGTGTATTTAACTTCAGGACTCAAAGAAGCCTTTTCGCGACACCAATCAGCAAATGTTCGTCTGCTGTTAGCCCGTTGTTTCTGCACGACCATTAGGGAACTGGAGTTTAGACTAAGCAGACCACAGGAGCGCAATCGAGTCTCCTGTTATGAACGTCAATTTTGAACGGCAAGGGTCGCTGGCAAACAAGCTATGAAGCCTAACCAATGG
>NZ_JAUBRM010000019.1:0-86605 GCF_036701905.1 Microcoleus sp. MON2_D5 | reverse complement strand
TTCTTCCTTCTTCCTTCTTCCTTCTTCCTTCTTCCTTCTTCCTTCTTCCTTCTTCCTTCTTCCTTCTT
Source organism: Microcoleus sp. MON2_D5 (assembly GCF_036701905.1). Lineage (NCBI taxonomy): Bacteria > Bacillati > Cyanobacteriota > Cyanophyceae > Oscillatoriales > Microcoleaceae > Microcoleus > Microcoleus sp. MON2_D5. The sequence continues at coordinate 86,537 of NZ_JAUBRM010000019.1, read as the reverse complement.
CCTTCTTCTATACCTTTACGCTGCGCTTGAACCTGTGCGAACTTTGTCAATCGTCACTGCGATAATTATCACCAGACCTTTGACAACTAACTGCCAGAAGAAAGACACGTTCATGAGAGTTAGTCCATTGTTGAGCAGGGCAATAATTAAAGCCCCCAGCAAAGTACCCCAAATAGTGCCAATTCCACCTGTGAAACTCGTTCCTCCCAAAATTACAGCAGCGATCGCATCTAATTCGTAGCCTTGCCCCAACATCCCCGTCGCACTGTAGAGGCGCGAGGCGCTCATAATTCCACCTAAACCAGAAAGCAACCCGCTCACGCCATAGACAAATAACAGCACGCGACTCACCTTAATACCTGTCAATCGTGCTGCCCGAATGTTGCCTCCCACGGCGTAAATATGCCTCCCTAGAACCGTCCGCCGCAAGACAAACCAACTCGCTAAAACTGCGAGGAAAGCGATAACAACTAACCAGGGAATTGGGCCGAGATAATTGTTGCCTATCCAAGCAAAATTCAAATTTCTATTGATAACGGTAGTGCCGTTAGCTACTAAATAAGCAACTCCCCGCAAAGCTGTGTAAGAACCGAGGGTGACGATGAACGGAGGCAAACCTAAATAGGCAACTAGCGAGCCGTTAAGCAATCCCAAAAAGACTCCGGCTATTAACGCAGCCGGTACGGCAAACCAACCCAGACCTGGAACTAAGGAAACCAGCACCCCGACAACTGCCGTCACACCCAAAATTGACCCGACTGAAAGGTCAATTCCGCCAGTCAAAATCACAAAAGTCATGCCAGTAGCTAGGACAATATTGATTGATGCTTGCCGGATGACATTAATCAAATTTCCTAAGGAAAGAAAGTTGGGCGTTACCAGGGAAAAAATTACACAGATGGCAACCAAAATCGGCAGGATACCGGCAACTTGGATGAAATTTTTCCAAGCTTGAGCTTTACTTGTTTTCTGCCGATCGCTCCCTGAATTTCTGCTGGTTTTTGTTTGCGTTTGACTCATGATTTTACTACCTCTTTTGCACCAGTGGCATAAGCCATAATGTTTTCTTGCGTAATCTTTTCCCCAGTCGAGCCGCCTACTTCACCCACGAGGCTTCCCGATCGCATCACTAAGACGCGATCGCTCATTCCCACAATTTCCGGCAGTTCGCTGGAAATCATCAAAATACCTACACCCTTGGCTGCCAAATCGCTAATAATTCGATAAATTTCGCTTTTTGCGCCAATGTCTACACCCCGCGTCGGTTCATCTAGCAAAAGTACCTTTGGGTTGATAGCCAACCAACGCGCTAGCAGCAACTTCTGCTGATTTCCCCCAGAAAGATCCATTGCCCTGATGCTCGGGCTTGCAAGGCGAATCTGCAAATTATTAATAGCATCATTGACAATTTTCAACAGAAAATTTGAGTTAATAATGCCAGCTTTTGCTTCTCGATCGAGGACATTCATGGTGATATTCTCACCCGAACTGGCCTCCAAAAAGAGTCCGAGAGCCTTGCGATCTTCTGGCACGTAAGCAATTCCGGCTGCCATTGCTTCATTGGGTGTCGAGACATTTAGATGACGACCTTCCAGTTTTATTTCACCGCTTACCTTCCGATCTGCACCAAAAATCAGGCGGGCAAGTTCTGTTCTGCCGGCGCCAACTAAACCCGCTAAACCCAAAATTTCGCCCGCATGAAGTTGAAAACTGGCAGGCTTTACTTTGTGGCCGTCGCTTAAATTTGTTACCTCAAGAACAATAGCACCCGGTGTTATTTGATGCTTGTTTTCGTACAAATCCTGTAAAGAACGACCCACCATCATTTCCACCAGGCGCTCTGCCGAAATTTCGTGCTTTTCAAGAGAGCCAATATACCCGCCATCTCGGATGACGCTCACGCGATCGGCAAGGGCATAAATTTCTGCCATTCTGTGGCTGATATAAATAATAGCAATGCCCTCATTCCGCAAGCGGCGAACCACTTCAAAAAGCTTATCTGTTTCGCGGTCGGAAAGCGCGGCTGTCGGCTCGTCCATCACTAAAATTCGGCTATTGTGTTTGAGCGCCCTAGCTATTTCCACTTGCTGCTGTTCGGCAATTGAAAGTGTCGAAACCAGGTCTCCAGCCTCAAAATTTGCATCGAGGTTTTTCAAGACCTCAGATGCCTTGCGCCGCATTTCATCTTGGTCTAAAAATGTACCTCCTTTCTTCAGCTCGCTGCCCATAAAAATGTTTTCAGCAACTGTCAGATTGGGGGCAAGATTGAGTTCTTGATAAATAATCGCTATCCCTAAATCTCTGGCTTGAGCGGGGTCTGTCATCTTAACAGCTTTGCCGTCAATTCTGATTTCGCCTGCATCGGCTATGTAGGCTCCCGCTAGAATTTTCATCAGCGTACTTTTGCCCGCACCGTTTTCCCCCATGAGGGCGTGGACTTCGCCTGGGTAAACGGTGATATTTACATCGTGCAAGGCTATAAAACCGTTAAAGGTTTTTTTAATACCTTGCATTTCGAGGACGGGCTGAGTTTTAATTGAATCTTGAGTGCTATTTACCATCGTAAATACCGTAAGGAAATCTGCTTGACTATTAAACTTATATCCCCCCTAGCCCCCCTTCTTAAGGGGGGGAGAAGATTCTTCTCAAAGTGGGTCTTCTTAAGGGGGATTTAGGGGGATCTAGACTCGGGGAAAAACGGGATTCCTCAAGGGTTTTAGTCTTAACTGGACACGAAGAAGGTCACTCGCTAGTCCAGCCTTTATGTTGATTGACGTTTTCGCGAGTAATCAGCGCGACTGGAATCAGAATGTTTGGATTGGCTGGCTTTTTTCCTTTCCGAATGTCGTTCCCGACTTCAACTGCCTTGGCTGCCATGCGAAACGGATCTTGAGCTGCTGTAGCCACAAAGAGACTGTTGTTCTGCTTGAGGGCATCTAAAGCTTCAGGTGCACCATCGACTCCCACAATAAAGAACTCGCTTCTTTGTGCCTGTTTGGCTGCTAATTCTGCACCAATGGCACAGGGGTCATTAATTGCAAAAACAGCATCAATTTTTGGGAAGGAGGTAAGCAAATCGCTCATCACTCTCAATCCGCCATCGCGGCTGCCTTCTGCGTTCTGATCTTTGGAAAGAACTTTGAGATTGGGATATTTGGAGAAGACACTCTGGCACCCCTGAACTCGCTCGACAACTGAAGCGACGGGAGGGCCGTTGATAATCACAACGCTGCCTTTTCCTTTCAAGCGATCGGCTATATATTGACAGCTTACTTCGCCAGCTTGCACGTTATTTGAAGTAACTGTCGCATCAACGCCTCCCTCGGCGGCGGTATCAACTGCAATTATCGGAATTCCGGCTTGCTTGGCTTTTTCGACAGCGGGTGCAATGCCTTTGGTGTCAGCAGCATTGAGTACAATCATGCTGACCTTAGAGGCAATAAAGTTTTCGATTTGATTAAATTGCTGATTTAAATCGTCGCCGCTGGAAACGAGAGTTGTCCTCACGTTTGCACCGCCGATTTTCTTGGCTGCGGCCTCAGCGCCCTTGCCAACTTGTACGAAGAATGGATTGCCGAGGTCGCGGACTGCTACAGCAACTGATGAAAGTTCGGAGCTGCTTGGTTGTATGCTGTTTTGAGCGTTCTGAGAAGCTGCGGTGCAACTTGCCAGAGTGCTGCTGAGTAGACTAAAAAGACTGAGTGCGATCGTTACTCGTTTCACCTCAAACTCCCATGAAGGCTCGTTTGGAGAGAGTCGCTCGTAAATATGACGTTGCCAACCTAACATTAGCTTTGTTAGGTTTAAGCTCGAATACCTAATGTTTTAGGGGAGCGGCTTTTCTTTGTACATGATTGTACGAGATCGTGTTTATTTTCTGCTCGTAAAACTTTTTCCCTCGGCTCGCCCGACTACTTTTGTAAACCGAAAAGATATGAATAGTCAAACTATCTCCTCGATACCAAAATAATCAACGCTACTGATTTTTTTCAATGCTTTATGAGCATTAATTTTTTTGCAAGGCGTGACAAAATTTTAGGAGAATATTTTCGACAAAATCTTTCAGAAATGGCTTTTAAAACCTGGTCGAGTCATATTAAATTTAACTCTCTATGTTGCTGATGATAACAATTAAATACTGGCTCTATATCTATCTTTGGATAGACAATACTTTTACCAAAAACTAAAGAGGCAAGACCCTCGATCAGTACCCCTTTGCTAATCTTCAGTCTGCTCGGATGCGCCGCACCAACTCAATAAATCTTAAATTTTGCTTGGGGTAGGATATTGTAAAAAATCATTAAGTTTAGAGTTAACAACGGTAGATCATAGTAAACTGAAAGCAAAGCCTCGCGCTCACAGATGCAGCCGGTTAAAAAGCCCTAGTTAAAAAGCAGATAGTCGCTCAAAACCAACGGTGAAAGTAGGCGAGTCAAATATTTTCCTGTAAAACCTGCCACTACAGTCATCATGACATGGTTTAAAAGCTCTGGATAATGGCGATCGCCCGGATTGGCAAAATCACTATAGCAATCCTTGCAGGAGTCGTAAATTTTTTACCCCACCCCAACCCTCCCCGAACTCGCGGGGAGGGAGTAAGAAATTCACAGATGATTTAGGATTGCTATATACTGCAATAATTGTCTGCGCTGTCAATGGGTAAATCTGAGATGCGATCGGCAAATTACCTGTTCTGTTTCCTAGAAATATTTGCCAGCGAAGGCGGCATTCAATCCTACGTTCAAGACATTTTCAAAGCTTACCTGTCCATAACCGCAGGGACAAACTCGCCGCCACAAGCTGAAGTTTTGCTGTTGCGAGATTCCGAAGACTGCAACAATCCTTACGAGTCAAAAAATCTGAAATTTTATTACCTCAAAACCGAAAATCCCGGCTTGGGCCGTCTTAAGTTTGCTACAATATTACTAACTCGCTTGCTGCAAAAACGACCGCAGCGGGTTTTTTGCGGTCACATCAAACTCGCACCGCTAATTCAAATTCTGTGCCAACCCTTGGGAATTCCCTACACTATTTTAACTTACGGCAAGGAAGTGTGGGAACCGCTTCCGCCCAAATATCAAACAGCAATGAGTAAAGCTGACAGTATTTGGACTATTAGCAGGTACACGCGCGATTCCCTACGGGATAGCTTCGCTTCACGCACTTGCGAAATTAACAACTTAAATCCAGAAAAATTCCAAATAGTGCCTTGTACTGTAGATGAAAATATATTTACCACTGGGCCCAAGCCACAGGATTTATTAGAGCAGTACAATTTGGTGGGTGCTAAAATATTGATGACTGTAGCCAGATTGCGATCGACAGATATTTACAAAGGCGTCGATGTCACCATTCAAGCTTTGCCGCAAATAGCCAAAACTTTTCCGAATGTGAAATACTTAGTTATTGGACGCGGAGACGATCGATCTAGATTAGCCAAACTCGCTGATGATTTGGGAGTTACCGAAAGAGTAATATTTGCGGGTTTTGTACCGACAGAAAATTTAGCAGCACATTACCAGTTAGCCGATGCTTATGTAATGCCCTCCCAGGAAGGCTTCGGTATAGTTTATTTGGAAGCGCTGGCTTGCGGAGTACCCGTGCTGGCGGGGGACGCGGACGGGTCAGCCGATCCGCTGCAAGATGGTAAACTGGGATGGCGAGTTCCCCACCGAGATTCAGCAGCAGTAGCGGTTGCTTGTGTGGAAATGCTGCGAGGGGAGGATAAAAGGTGCGATCGCCACTGGTTGAGGGAACAAACCCTGGCAAGATTTAGTTTTGAATCCCTTTGTCAATCCTTACAAGGAATTTTTCAACCCTCTGACTCAGATAAACTTATGCCGTAGAGAGCGGTTTCTGGGTGTACAATGGGAAAATTAACTCGATCGACCGCCTGAATTTCTGAGTAGGATAGAGTTATGCCTACCTGCAAAGACACCCAAGGAGACCACCGTGAACCAAGGCACCCCCAAAATATCTTTCAAGCTACCCCGTATTAGCAATTGGTTGATACTGCTGGGCATCGCCTGTTTGTTGGTGTCAATTGGTTTGGGTTGGATAGTTAAATCAGTGTTGATTCTAGTAGCTTTTTTGTTGCTGACGCCTGTGGTCGCATTTTTCGCGCTTCAGTGGTGGCTGAAACGCAATTTAATTGAGGACAATTGTCCAGTTTGTCAATACGAATTTACAGCTTTAAATCAAACTCAGTTTCAGTGTGCCAACTGCGGCGAACCTCTGAAAATAGAGGAAGGTCATTTTAGCCGTTTGACTCCGCCCGGTACGATCGATGTTACCGCAGTAGAAGTATCATCGGTTCAACAGTTAGAAGATTAATTAGAAAGAATAGGGCATTGGGCATTGGGCATTGGGCATTGGGCATCGGGCATTAGTTGGTTTTTATTGGTTATTTGTTACTTGTTAGCTGTTATTTTTTATTTGTTACTTGTTACTTGTTGGTTCTAATAACCAATGCCCTATGCGCGATGCCCTATTTCCCAAATTACTTTTCCAAGCGTACTGCATACCACTGCAAATATTTTCCCTGCCCGACATCTAATTCACAATAAGTATCAATTAAATACTTGGCTTGAGCTTCCACGCCAGATATTTTATGCAGGTCCTGCGGCAAATCTTCATGTTCCTCGGCTAACACGGCTTTCAGCTTTTCTAACAGTTCCGCCGCAGTCAAAAACTGCTCTGGCTGGTTTGTTTCTAAGACCACAAACGTGTCTTCGTCATACAGTGACATAGTTTAAAAGGTTGAGGTTAATTATTTCTAAAGTTTCGTACACTTAAGCGAGCGAAAGTATAAACTCTTAATTACAATTTTCCAGCCCCGGCTCGATCGTGTTACAATTAGCACCATCAGAATTCCTAGCGGATTACCGTTATTAACTTACTTGTTAACTTAGTTGTTAACCGAGTTGTCAACATATCCGACACAGCATTTCTGAGGAAATTTGTCAAGTGCAAATTTCTCAAGTGTCAAATTTTCAAGAAATATTCGATCGGCTGTATCTAATTATAACTGGCACTATACATTCCCATGATCACATCTTCCACTTCAACCCCGGTTGCGCGCAAGCCCTCTAAATCAGAAGGTCTGAAAGAACGCAGCAACTACTTACGAGAACCCGTTGCGACTGAACTGTTACAAGAAACTACCCACTTCACCGAAGAGGGGCTTCAGATTCTCAAATTTCACGGATCGTACCAGCAAGACAACCGCGACAATCGAGTTAAAGGACAAGAAAAAGATTATCAGTTCATGCTCCGCACCCGCAATCCCGGCGGGTTCACTCCGCCGCAATTATACCTAGCTTTAGACAAGCTATCTGAAGAATACGGCAACCACACGCTCCGCATCACAACGCGCCAAGGTTTCCAACTTCACGGCGTGTTGAAAAAAAATCTTAAAGCAGTGTTTTCCTCAATTATTAAAAATATGGGGTCAACCTTGGGAGCTTGCGGCGACTTGAACCGCAACATCATGGCACCTCCAGCACCATACAAAAATCGCCCAGAATACCAGTATGCGCTGCAATACGCTAACAATGTCGCCGATTTGCTGACACCGCAAACCGGTGCTTATTATGAACTTTGGTTGGACGGCGAAAAAGCTGTTTCAGCCGAGGAAGACCCCGCAGTGAAGGCGGCGAGACAGAAAAACGGCAACGGCACAATCTTTAGCGACGACAAAGAAGAACCGATTTACGGCAGCCATTATATGCCGCGCAAGTTCAAGTGTTCCGTCACGGTGCCGGGAGACAATTCAATTGACTTGTACTCTCAGGATTTGAGCTTGGTGGTAATTACCAATGAAGCTGGCGAGTTGCAAGGTTTTGACGTGTTTGCAGGCGGCGGTTTGGGCCGTACTCACAATAAAGAAGAGACTTTTGCGCGGGTTGCTGATGAGATTTGCTATGTTGCCAAGGATGATGTTTACGATTTGGTCAAGGCAATTGTAGCAACCCAGAGAGATTTTGGCGATCGCACAGACAGACGGCACGCGCGGCTGAAGTACCTGATTAACGACAAAGGTGTACAGTGGTTCCGCGAAAAAGTAGCCGAATATTTTGGCAAGCCGCTAGAAGCCTTTAAACCGCTGCCTGAGTGGAAGTATTTTGATTTCTTGGGCTGGCACGAACAAGGAGACGGCAAGCTGTTTGTCGGCATTTCCGTGGATAATGGCCGGATCAAGGATGAAGGGTCGTTTCAGCTAAAAACGGCTTTGCGGGAAATTGTGCAGAAGTACAACTTGCCGATACTGGCGACGCCACACCAAAACGTGCTGATTTACGATATTTCGCCGGATATCAAACAGGAAATTCAGGGAATACTCGATCGATGTGGCATTCAGCGGGAAACTGCGATCGACCCATTGGTGCGCTATGGGATGGCGTGTCCAGCAATGCCGACTTGCGGGTTAGCTATTACCGAATCTGAGCGCGTGATGCCGAGCATTTTAGAGCGGATTCGGGCGCTTTTAACCAAAGTGGGCTTGGAAGACGAGCATTTGGTGGTGCGGATGACTGGTTGCCCAAATGGATGCGCCCGCCCTTATATGGCAGAATTGGGGTTTGTCGGGAGTTCGCCGGAATCCTACCAGATTTGGCTGGGCGGTTCTCCCGACCAAACGCGGCTGGCAAAACCAATTGAGGAAAAGCTGCACGTCAAGGATTTTGAAGCTTTTCTGGAGCCGATTTTTGTTTATTTCAAGCAAAAACGGCAACTGAGCGAGAGTTTTGGCAATTTTTGCGATCGCGTCGGGTTAGAATCTATCCGTCAATTTGTAACCAACTACCAATCTGCTGACTCGATGACAACTGAGATTAATGAATTAGAAGTTACGTCTAGTAACGGCGAGGAAAACGAGACTGCCACTGCTGTCGGTGGCAAAGTCCGCCGTCGAATTAGCGTCCGCGATGAAATCTACAACGAGCTCAAGGAAGAAGCAGCCCGTCAGGGCAAGCCGATTACACAGCTAGCTACAGAGGCGATTTCCACTTATTTAAAGAAGATTAAGGAGGAAGGATAAGCCGATTTTCGATTATCGATTTGTGATTTTCGATTGTATTCAATAGACTTCTGGCAAAAGTAATATAAAGGCAGAGCATTTGCAGAAAAAAACTTGAATTTGTAAAATAATTCCGGTTGTAGATGCTTTGCCTTTATTGTTTTTTTAACTGTTGAAACCCCCCCTGCCTATCTCCTCTCATTCTCTCTTCCTCTGCGTTCTCTGCGTTCTCTGCGGTTAAATAAAAAAATATCTAATAGAAAACGAACAATCCCAAATTCAATGCCTCAATTACAAAGATTAGCAGTTACTGCCGCTCAAATTTGCGATCGCAAAATCGACTTAACTCGAGAACAGCAGCATTATTTAAATCGAGTGCTACGTTTGCAAGCGGGCGATCGATTTATTGCGATGGACGGCCGAGGACATTGGTGGTCTGCCATCCTCGAAGTGCGGGAAACCGGGTTATTTGCCTCGATAGCAGAGGAGATTGCTGTGAACAGGGAGCTACCCGTGGAAGTGACTTTGATGGCGGCATTGCCCAAGGGAAACGGGTTTGACGAGGTTGTGAGACAGGCGACGGAGTTGGGTGTGGCAAGTATTGTGCCGGTGACGAGCTCTCGAACTTTGCTCAAACCAAGTGATCAAAAAGTCGATCGGTGGAGAAGGATTGCTGCGGAGGCGGCGGAACAGTCGGAGCGTCAATTTGTGCCGACGATTTTAGAGCCTGTTTCGTTTGATTTTGCTGTGAAAGATTGCGGTCAAAAATATCGATTTATTTGTGTTGCTCGCGGGGACAATCGGCATTTGTGGGATTGTTTGATTGGTATTTTCGATCCCCCCTTTGTAGGGGCGGTGCCCCCGTACCCGCCCCCGGCTGGGGGAGAATTATCGATTGTCATAGCTATTGGCCCGGAGGGTGGATGGACTGAGGGTGAGGTGGAAAGGGCGATCGAATTGGGTTTTGAAGCTGTATCTTTGGGGAGTAGAATTCTGAGAGCGGTGACAGCACCGATTGTGGCTTTGTCTTTAGTTGGAGCGGCCTTTGAGAAGTGCTAATATCAACAAATAACCAAGAATTCATCAGATAGGTGGGTTGATGGGCCATGAAAATAGAGTTGAGGAAAGCTCGATCGCTCTTTTGGTCGATCGCGCTTTTGGCAATTTTCGGTACAACATCAGTTTCTGCACAATCTCCGAGCTTTCCCATTGCTCAACAGATTAATTGCGATGGCCCGCAAGGAGATGTAGAAGTCAGAGCTTGTATTCGGTTGAATTACGAAGCCTCGGATAAACGGCTGAACGAGGTTTACAAACAACTGATTTCCCAATTAAGTGGCGACGAGCGGGCGCTACTTTCCGAAGCACAATTAGGGTGGATTAAGTTAAGAGATAAAACCTGTGAATTTGAAGTTTATAAAAGTCGTGGCGGTACGGGTTATGGAGGTTTCCTCAATGAATGTTTGGATCGCATGACGAAACAGCGCACTGCGGAACTAGAACAGTATTTAAAATAGAGATAAAATCAATACTCCGGACAGTTTTTGGAACGATACTACAAGCTTACGCGGGGCAAGGAGCATAAAAAAGTCGAATTAAATGTAAGTCAGGGGTGGAGGTGACATTGATTTAATTATCCACAGTGGGTCAAAGTCAAGCGAGCATAAGCCATTGGGCCATATAAAAACTGTCCGGACTATTGTAAAATAGGAAGTACAGCGTACAAGACCTGACAACAATAAAGAGAAACAAGTATTTATGAAAAGCAGATCGCCCTTCACCCTCACCCTCACCCTCATCTCAGCAATTGTAACCACAACCGTACCAGCAGTTTTCGCCCAGCGACAGCCATCAGCCAACGAAATCTACATCGATAAAAATTGCCAGCGCAATCAGCAACTACCGCAACTTGAAAGATTCACTATCTTTAGCAGAAACGAGTTTACAGCTAACGGTCAAAACTACTGGTTCTACGCCGCCCGCTATCTAGACGGAGCCGTGCTTTTCTGTACCTCAAAACCCAACTTCAACCAACCTAAACCTCTAACAGCAAAACAAATACAATCCCAATTTATTGACAAAATAGTCCGAGACCCCAACAACAAAACAGCCTTTATCATCGCAGTCAGAAACGGAAATGGCCCTGGTGCAACAACCACAAATTACCGCTTAGATTTGAGCAATGTCGATCGCCCAAAAGTCACCTCTCTCTCTCCCTCCTAGAGCGCCGAGAAACCTTAAAAGAAGGCGAATCCCGCGAACACGCCTTCCAAGGACGGGCTGGTCAACCTATTACGATCGACCTCAAAAGCAGAGCATTCGACCACAACATAACACTGTTCGACACCAGCGGCAAAAATATTGCCGAAAAAACAGGTAACTCCCAGAATCGCCGAGAGTCTCAACTCACCGTAAAATTGCCTAGTAACGGCACTTATAACATAGTTGTTAAAGGAGGCGATCGTACAAGCAAAGGTTCCTACAGCTTAAGCATCAATTCCCATCAACTTTAACTTATATTTTTTTCACATCCACTCAACATCCCTCTATACACATCCGCGTTTATCCGCGTTTATCTGCGGTTAAAAAATCCAAATTTTAATTTTTCCCAACAGCCCAAAATCCCAAACTAACATAACAGCGAAAGTTGTTAACCAGTGGCGGAACCCACCAAACATCAGCCAAGATAGAAACAACGCCATTCCCGCAACTGCCATGACAGACATCAACCAAATAGCCGCCGCCCTAGAAGGTAAAGACTACAAACAAGCTGCCCAACTCATCAAACAACTACAAAAAGAATCCCCCGAAAATCCGTGGGTACAATACTATATCGCCCGCTACTACGAACTCACCAACAACCTCGAAAAAGCCCAAACAACCTACAAACAAATACTCCGCGACATCACCAACGCCAAAATCGTCTCCCAGACCCGCCAAGCTATTCAACGGATTGAAACCGCACAACAAAACCTCCGCCAACAAGCCATAGAAACCGCCAAAAACGACCCCAGCAACCTCGAACCCGGACTCCTCATCCTCGAACCCGTGAGTCCCGAAAACAAACCCGCAGCCATTCAAAATATCAGCAGAATCTTTAAAATCGACGCCTACACAACCCGGATGCAAATCCAAAGCCGCGGCTGGAGACTCTACAAAACTGGCCCCATCGCCGAACTCCGAATTTACGGTCAAGAACTCCTCAAAGCCGGCATTCCCGTATTTTGGGCAACCCTAAGCGATATTCAAAAAATCCAAATCTTCCGAGTGCAACACTTCCAGTCTCTCTCTTCCCCAGCCGTTGTTTGCAAAGATAAATTAGATCGACTCGGTGCGATCGAATTTAACTGGTCAGAAGTTACCCAAAGAGTAGAAGGCTTGTTGCCCATGTTCATCGAAGTCATGGACTACTCCCCCAACCGAAGAAAGGAGCAATTTCGCCACAGAGAAATCAGGCAAGATTACGCTCAAATCTGTGACTTACACATTCCCAGCAGAAACTGCATTCTGCGAATTTGCGACCAAAGTTACGAATTTCAACAAGGAGTTGACTTCACCAAAGCTTCAGCCGAGCTCCCCCCTTTACCGAACCAGAAAAACAAAACATCGAGAGTCAAAAACTCTCAACAAATTCCTCAAAGTACCACCCGCATTAACTGGAATCACTTACTGGAAATATTCGATCGCCAGCTTGACGTTACAGTTTGGTCAGAATTTACGCCCTTTGCCGAGACAGTGCTCGATTACACTAATATGTTGAGCAAGATCGAATCTCATATAGAAGTCGAGCGCAAATCCGAAACTCCTTGGGACTCAGCTTTTCAGCTATACAGCGGATTAGCCTTCCTCAGAAACCCAGAAAATAGGGAATAGAACAAAGAGTTAAAATTAAAAATGAGGAATCCCATTTTTAATTTGTTAACGCCAACATTGGGATTTATCCCCTGCCCAATTCCCTATTATCAATTCCCAATTTCCTACTTCGTTTTCACCTGACGGGCCATTTCCCGGAAATTGTTCATGCTGGGGCCAGGGGTTCGACGACTTCCATTTGGTGTCGGCATTAAATTATTAGGAGCAAAAGTGCGATTCGCTTCAGCTTGACTCGGCACTTTCCCGTTAGTTGCAGCAGCAGGTATCTTAGCGGGTTCCGCATTATTAGCAGGAGCGCTAGCGACTGGTTCCTTTTCTTTCTTAGACTTTTTCTCTACCTTAGCCTTTTTAGCTGGTTCAGACTTCTCAGGCTTGTCAGACTTCTCAGACTTAACAGGCTCAACTTTTGCCGGGGCGAGCGCAACAGGCTCAGCTTTCGCAGGCGCAACTTTTGCGGGTTCCTTAGCTCCAGATTCGCCCAAATCTAGGAAATATTCAGACTTTTTCAAGCCCAACAGTCTGCCGAAAAAGCCGAAAATACCGCCGAAGAAATTTTTGATAAAACCAAACATTAGACTTACTCCTTTTGTTCTTTTAGAGAAATTTGTACAAGCTTGTCAACAAAGTTAGATTACGAGCTAGGGCAACCTTTGTCTACATTTATTCATCAAAATTTACATTTGGCTATATCTAAGCTCGCTCATCAAAGCAAATTTTAGGTATGAATACTCACAGGGCTTTGCACTTATTTACAAAGTATCTCAGAATTTGTTAGGGATTCCCACTCATTGCCGATCGTACCTCGATCCGATTGGCTAGCTGTCCTAGTACGGGTCACACTCCCTAGGGGAGTGATTTATGCTTTAATCACCAAGCAATTTTCCAGCAAAATGAACAGTTCGCTCGATCGCAATCCCGTCATCCTCATACACGGCATCTGGGACACAAAGATTATTTTCAGCAAAATGTCCGCCCGCCTCACCGAACTCGGATGGTCAGTCCACAGCCTCAACCTCACCCCCAACGACGGCAGCCTAGGGCTCGACTCACTGGCCAAGCAACTCGCAGACTACATCTCTGAAACCTTCGATCCAGAACAGCCTTTAGACATAGTAGGCTACAGCATGGGTGGCATCGTCAGTCGCTACTACGTCCAGCGACTCGGAGGAATCAACCGCGTACAGCGTTTCATCACCCTATCTTCCCCCCACCACGGCACCCTCACCGCTTATTCCCTACGCCTACCAGGATACCTGGATATGCGCCCCGATAGTGGCTTGCTGCGCGATTTAAATCAAGATGTGACAATGCTCAAACGCATAAACTTTACATCAATGTGGACGCCATTTGACATAATGATTGTACCGGCGAATAGCTCCCAAATGCCAGTAGGTAAAGAAGTTAAAGTTAACGTTTTGCTGCACCGCCAAATGGTGACAGAACCCATAAGTATTAACGCAATAGTTGAAGAGCTCAAAGCACCTATTGAAAATAAAATTCCCACTTAAAAATGAATAGCAATTTCAGCCGCAACCCAGTCTTGCTAATTCACGGAATCTTCCGAAAATCGGGAATTTTTTACAAAATGTCTGCCTACCTCACCCAACTGGGATGGTCAGTATATACCCTCAATCTCTCGCCCCATTGGGGCAACGCCAGCATAGACGAATTAGCCCAACAAATAGCAGATTATATAGACAAAACCTTTGCGCCCGAACAGCCTCTTGATATAGTAGGATTGAGTATGGGCGGTTTAGTAACTCGCTACTACCTGCAAAGGTTAGGCGGCATTAACCGAGTGCAGCGCTTTATTGCCATATCTTCTCCTCACAGCGGTACTTGGATGGCTTACACTCTCTGGGGAAAAGGCTGCGTTCAAATGCGTCCTGGCAGTGCTTTTCTGGAAGATTTAAATCGAGATGCTGTCTTGTTGGAAAAGCTCAATTTTACTTCGATTTGGACTGATTGGGATTTCATCATCGTACCTGCTTCTAGTTCCCAAATATCTGCTGCCAAAGAAGTAAAATTGTCTGTTTTCGCCCATGCCATGATGGCGAGGCATTCCAGCAGTTTAAAAGCTGTGGCTGAAGCATTGTCAGAACCATTGAAAATTAATAATTAACTTGTAGTGTACGTCAGCAGATACTTTTTATTAAAATAAGCTCTCCGGTATCTAAATTGCAATACGGTTCAGATAAGACACTCATGGAGACAAAACTCTGTGAAAAACAGATACTGCGATTGCTTCGTTATTCGCTCGCAATGACAAAAAAACATTAACTGAACCGTATTGATCTAAATTGTATGTATTTTTGGGGCGGGCAGGACGCCCAACCCCTACTCCCCACAAGAATTTCATCACAGTGGAGCCAATTCTTCAATCTAAAATTTAAAATCTAAAATCTAAAATCGACTGACGCACCGTGAGAGGCTACTACTAAACTGTATCGCCAACTTCAGCGTATTCGCTGCGACCAAAAATTGCTTCAGCTTCACAATAATACTTGAACTCAAGTATATTGTGGAAAGGGTCTTCTAAGAAGAAAGTACGGTGTTCTGTAGGTAAACCGACAAATCGCCGTCTCGGTTCTTGATAGAAATTTAAGTTGTTTTGCTGGGCTTTCTCTAACAACGCTTCCCAGTCAGCTTCAGAAGTAAAAATTAACCCAAAATGCCGGGGATAGATGCCTCGCTGAGGCGTCAAAGGTTCGCGGCTGACGTGGGCGACAATTTGATGGCCGCACAAACCCATAATCGCAGAATTTGGCGATTCGCGACCTAGTTCGCAGCCGAGCCCGTCTACGTAGAACGCTTTGGTTTGGGCAATATCGGTCACAGGGAAGGCAAGATGAAATAAGACTTGACTCATGGAGGTACTAAATGCAGAATTCAGAATTGTTCTTTAATTATTTATCTTGGTCTAATCCTTGGTTGATGGCGATCGCCCTAAATACAGTTTTAATCGCGATCGCCACCATTGCTCCTCAAAAATTGCTCACTCCCGCTGGCCAATTTCACGGCGGGGTATTGGGCGTCCTCATCTGGGGCTGTTTGGGATGGCAAGGCTATGCTGTGGTAATGTTTTACTTTCTTGTCGGATCGGGAGTTACCCGCATCGGCAAAGCCCAAAAAGAAGCAGAAGGCATAGCCGAAAAGCGTTCAGGCGCCCGAGGTCCAGAAAATGTCTGGGGTTCGGCTTTAACCGCGACTCTTTGCGCTTTGGGAGTTTTGGCATTATCTATTTTAGGAGATACAGGCAAAATGTCTGTACCACAAGATGCTATTTCCCTGTTATTGCTGGGTTACGCGGCGAGTTTTTGCACCAAACTTTCGGATACCAGCGCCAGCGAAATCGGCAAAGCTTACGGGAAGCGGACTTTTTTGATTACCAGCTTGCAGCCTGTACCTAGGGGTACGGAAGGGGCCGTAAGTTTGGAAGGAACGATCGCAGGTATTGTCGGCTCAATTCTGATCGCACTTTTGAGTTGGGCCGTCGGTTTAATTGACTTGACAGGAATAGTTTTTTGTGTTATTGCAGCTTTTATTGCCACGAACATCGAGAGCGTGATTGGGGCGACGGTGCAATCAAAGTTTGAGTGGCTGACGAACGAGGTGGTAAATTTTTTTAATACACTCATAGGAGCGATCGCAGCGATTATTTTAGCGGCGACCTGGAGAGCTTTTTTAGCTTAGTTAATCTTGGACGCATTCGCGACCCAAGAAACCAGGTTTGTTACGAGAATTAAAGACCTTAGTGCAGTATTTTTCCTGATCAACCCGGTTTCTGCCTCGCGAGCTATTAGCTATTAATCATTAATCATTAGTCATTAGTCTCAAGCAATCAACTCATGACTAATGATTAATAGTTAATCAAACTAAGCGTCGTCTTGCGGCCCAAAAACCATTTGTAGAATCATCGTCGGTTCGCCCCGCTTGTGATAGCGATCGGCCCAATTGCGAATAATTTCATCTAATTCCTCAAGGGCTTGGTCGAGGCGTTCCGGCGGAATATCCAAAGTCTCCATAATTCGCATCACATTCGGTTGTTTTTCCGCCCAATCCTTCATCAGCCGGAAATATCTAGCCGTATCCTCAACCATAGTAAATGTCCGCTCTTCCTGCTCTGCGGGAGAGTAAGTAGCGCGGGTGAGGGCATAAAACGGCATTCCCCAAGGAGAATCAATGCGAGTTACTGTCCCAGAATAGATCAAGCGCCGCTTAATGTGTTCTGCTAGAGCTTCGCTCAAAGGCATTCGCCTTTCTGGAGACATATCTTCTTGCGATCGCCTGTGCAGAAACTCGATCAACTCCATAAACTGAAAAGAATTGATCAGTTGAGCGTCTGGCGGATTCGGAGGAATCTTGCCTTCGAGATATTTTTTTTCATCTACAGTCAAATTGTTTCCCGGAATGCGAGGGCGTCCCGGCATCCAACCATACTGTTCCAGCCAGACATAAGGAAACTGAATCAAATATCTAGGTTCTTGGGAACCCAACATTTTCAGCAATTTTCCCTGAGTCAGAGCTTCCCGGACTTCCTCAACAATCACCTTCACCCGTTTAGGCTCAATGTGATGCAAGTGCCCAGTCATCCGCAGGTTGTTATCCTGCTCCATATAAGTCATATAAATGGCACACTTAGCCGCCGTTGCGGCCGCGTCTAGAAACGCCCCGTGCCTGTGCCCACTGGTTCTCATGGCGCTAAACGCCAGATATAGCATGATCTGATCCATTGCACTAGGGCTGAGGCTTTTGACCAGATCCAAAGAGTCATTTTTCATCACTATCCCCGAAATAGCCAAATTAGGAGGCATTTTGTCATCCTCCATTAAATTATTGCGAGAGCGCCGAATCAAGCATAGCCGACTGTCGCCGGAAAGCTTGCCAGCTACCCTAATATTCAGGTTAGTTAATTTCCCTGAGGTAACAGGGGCAGGGGCTTAAAGGCTATCCACACCGCATAAGTGGTTCTTATTGGTGGCCAATTTAAGTAGATTGCTGCACCCTCTGCGCTGACAGTTTACCTATATATAAGTTAGTTATCGCAAGTTAATTATAGTGCAGCGGTTGAAAATTAAACCCTACCTGTGGGGGGGAGAACGTAAATAACTGTTGCGATGCCAGGAATTTGAGGCGACTTCGAGCCCCTAATTCTTGAATAGTCATGGATGCCGAAACCCGGTTCGATCGACTAAAATAAGCCTGTTGCATAATTGCGGGAAGATTTTGATGGTTTTGTGGGATGGGATCTCGTAGCCCGTCCGCTGTATTTTCACAGCAGGCCGGACACCCCACAAAAATCCTCGTCCAATTGTGCAAGGCCAAAATAAGGCGTGGAGGGCGAGGGATATCGGTTGAAAAACCCAGATTATCCGAGGCCTGTGGTTAGTTCCTGTTTAATAGAAGCGCTTTCAATACAAAACCGCCACATACTAGAATCTCTCTCTAGGTAGATGGCGGTTCCCAGTTTATATGCTAAGATTTTTCACACAAAAAATAATCTCCTCAAAACTGTCCACAAAAAGTGCAGTTGTCGCTTAACCTGAAAAACTAGAATCCCAGAAAATCCGATCGAGTGATCAAATGAACGCCCCGAAGCAACTCAGTTGTGGTCATCACTTGCGTCCAGTGCCATTAGAAATCTTGTAGCGGATGAGTGTAAACATTAGACTCAGTAAAATTTCTGCGTCCCTCGCCCCTCTTAGGAGGGCGATTGGGCTTGTGTTGAGTTTGCACTGACAACATATATTGGGCGGTGCCAGTTTCGAGCATGGGGAGTGAAGATTCAAAAGCTTGAGCGGCGCTGGCACTCAAGGTAATGCCCAACAGGCTCAGTAAAGCAATTGCAGTGTAGGTTTTCATGGGTAGTATTCGTCGTGTCAGTATCTATTTAGAGATACGACATTACCCAGGCTGATCAGGATGAATTTCCCTGAAATTATCAAACTCTAGAATCAGCAATCAGGAATCACGAATCAGAAGGAAAAAGGAAGAAGGAATCAGGCTTTAGTTAAGCTATCGCGCATTTAAATTGTATCCTAAAATCCTTGTAGAAAAAGCGGATAATTATCTTTCCCTCTCCCTTTCTCACCCTCTCCCCCTCCCGAAGCAACAGACACTTTAGATGCGTAGCATCTGATCTATGAGAGCAGTCAGAAGTCGATGTAAAAGGGAATAAATAAAATCTCTGGCTTCACTAATAAAAAAAATCCTAATTGCACTACCCAGACGGTTGCAATAATATACAAAACCGCCAAATACGAGATTCAATCTCTCGATAGATGGCGGTTTAAGGTTTATATGCTATCATCACTCACATAAAAGAAGAGCCTAATGACTGTAAACAAGAAATGCAGTTGCCTTGGAAACCTGAAAAACTAGCATCCCCGGAAATCAGATTGAGCGCTCGACACGGGCTGCTGAAACTAACTCAATAACGGAAATCGCTTTCGTCCAATGTCATTAAAATGCTTGTAGTTGATGAGTGTAAAGATTAGACTCAATGAACTCTCGGCGTCCGCTGCCTCTTTCTGGAGAACGATCGCCCCTTTGTTCGGTTTGGGCGGATAAAATGTATGAAGCGGTGGCAACTTCGAGCAGTCCGACGAGGGATTCAAAGGCTCGAACGACAGTGGCGCTCAAAGTAACGCCCAAAAGACTGTGTAAAGCAATTGGTGTGTAAGTTTGCATGGGGTTAGTATCCGTGTCATTGTCTATTAACTGATACGGACTCTCCCCGATCGATCAGGATAAATTTCTGTGAAATTTTCGGATCTCTGCAAAAAACCTTACCTCTTCAATTCTACGGATTCCGCCAGCAGCCAAGCACCTGCCGAATTCAGCCTGCCCCATACTGTCAGAGGCTTTTCGGTTTCGCAATTCTGTAAAAATCTGTCGGTTTCCGAGTCCAAAGTCACGAGTTGCCAAGTTTGACCGGCTACAGATACGGGACTTGTCAGCGTTAGTGTCCAGTCTTTTTCACCGAGGCGACTGAAAATGCCCGAAAATTGGCTGTGGGTATTTGCTGTTTGACTGCTTCGTTTCTCTACTGACTCCTGACATTCGCCGCTGGCGGGATATGCTTCAGGTCGATCGAGATAATAGCGTTGCCAATCCAGCCAGTCCGATCGCCCCCGTGTCAAATTAAATAAAGGAATAACCGCCGCACTAGCCTCGGAATCTTGCAGCAAAGCTTCCTGCAAAACTCTCACCGGCAACTCCCGCGGCTGACATCCAGATTCCGCGCACAAAGCCGCCGCCATCCCCGCCGCCTGTCCAATATTCATTACCGTCGGTTGCAAGCGAGTTGCACCGTTGGCGATGTGAGAGACGGAAATATTTTTTTCGCAGACTAGCAAACCGTCTGTACTCGCAGGAATTAGGGCCCTGTAAGGAATGGTAAACGGAGTTCCCGTCCAGCGGCCGCCCCAGCGAAGGGATTTGGGCTGCAAGGGAATGTCGCCACTGGGGTAGTGGTGGTCATTGGCATAGTTGCCGATCGCAATTGTTTCACAAATACCCTCAGAATTTATCGGCAACTTCGCGACTCTTCCGCCGGCAATAGGCAAAATATCTTGTTCTCTGATTGTTTGTACTCCCCGCAAGCGGCGACTTTCTCGGTAGTAAGGATGTAAGGCAAAAGAACGAAGAAGGGAAGAAGTGTGTGGATTTTCGATCGTGGAAATCGGGAAAATATTCTGTGCTAAGCCGTAGCGGGGGCCGAGTTGCGTTTGAATGAAGCGGGCGAAACTTTGAGTATGCCAGAGACTTTCTTGGAGGAATTCTTGTCGAGATGCTTCAGATTTAATGAGTCGATCGACCCCTTCACCATAATCATTACCTCGAATCGGCCAATTAATCATCAACAATCCGCCTGGAAGTCGGCCGTAATTGAGAAATTGTTCGGGAGTGTAACCGTCCCAAGCACCAGTAAATCGATCGGGATTGTCAACAGGCGGCGCGGGAATTTCTGGCCCGGCCGCACCTTTACCAAAATCCTGCATGATGGCCACCCAAGTCGGAGCTTGCACCGAATAGCTCTCTGTGAGAGCATTAGAGGCAGTCGGCGCGCTGGGTTCTCCCCACTCGGCTTGGAATTCCCAACCCCAGCGGTGCCCAACCTCCGCTAAAGCCAGCAAATCTCCCAATTCCGTTGCATCTAAAGTGATTTTGGCCGAAACCGTAAAATCTGCAAACTGAACGCCAGAAATGCGCTCTCCTTCATACAGCACATCGTGAGCTTTTTTTCCAGAAATCCAGTGCAAGTTCGGCAAACATTTAACCCAATCAGCGAAAATTTCAGCACCGGTGCGGGGATCGTAAGTAAAAAAACTGACCCACCCCCAATCCAAACCTCCCGGCTGTCGCTGCTGGAGTTCCCGCAAAAATGCGCCCCACAAACCGGTTTGAAAAGCTGCTAATTCATTGCCATCGGGGGCAGAAACGCCTGCTGCAGTCAGCATTCCTCCCAGCCAGGGGAATTCGCTTACTAAAAGAGTTTTGGCACCTCGGCGGGCTGCTTGCACGGCTGCTGCAGTGCCGCCGGTGCCGCCACCGACTACCAAAACATCTGCTTTTAAGACCGAAGACATGGGCAATACCATTTTAGATTTTAGATTAAGGTGATGAGTGCGCTAGGGATAGATGTTCGACGTTGGCGATCGCGAAGTGAATTTTAGTGTGTAAAGACTTGACAAATAATAAATCGGGAATTATGCAGTGAGCGCACAATTTTGTTACTAAATGACCGCAGGAGCGATCGCAACTTTTGATTTCTCATTGTGTGCGCGCAAATATTGGCAATTTGACACCGCGAATAACGATAATAGAAAAAAGGGAACAGCATCTATAAAGTTTTACGTCTTAAAAGTTTCCGAGTTACTAATAAACAACTGAAAATGGAAAAAGGTTTTATTTTGTGGTTCACCGGGCTGAGCGGTTCCGGCAAGACAACTATCACCAAAGCTCTCGAACCCGAATTGAAGGCAAGAGGTTGCAAAGTTGAAATATTGGATGGAGATGTCGTTCGCACCAACTTGTCAAAAGGTTTGGGATTTAGCCAAGAAGACCGAGATACTAATATTCGGCGGATTGGATTTGTCGCTCACCTGCTGAGCCGCAATGGAGTAGCCGTAATGACTGCAGCTATTAGCCCCTACAGAGCAATTCGCGACGAAATTAGAGCAATGGAGCCCAATTTTGTTGAAGTATATATCACAGCGCCGTTAGAAGTGTGCGAAGGTCGCGATGTCAAGGGCCTGTACGCTAAGGCCAGAGCAGGAGAAATTAAGGGTTTTACGGGAATTGACGATCCTTATGAAGAACCGCTCAATCCTGAGATTATTTGTTACACAGAGCGAGAAAGTGTGGAAGAGAGTGTTAAAAAAGTTCTAAGCAAGTTAGAAGAGTTGGGTTACATTTGATGTTGGCGGGGTTGGATGAGGATAGGGGCAAAAAGCGATGGTGGTGAAAAGTGATGCGCGCAAGGTGCAACTTGAGAAAAAATCTCACCCTTCTCTCTCCTTCGCGGAGAGTCCAAGGGAAGAATTTCTCCCCTTTGCTGCAAGGAGAGGGGATCGGGGAGACATTTCCAGCAAAAGCTGCAAGCTTGGTGATTGGGCAAGCACTGCTGTAAAAAGTTTAATTGTCCAAAGTTTAACAGTGTCAGTGCTGGCGGCGGTGGGTTCATCTCCTGCGGCGGCCCAGTTTATGCCTCCTCCTCCTCCTCCTCCTCCCGCTTCGGGTTCTCCTGTTCCTGTACCGATTCCGGTAGCACCGGGATTTCAGGGATTTCCGGCAAGTGCACCTTCAAGTGTACGATCGGAAGTTTACACTTTGGGAGCGGGCGATCGTATTCAAATGGACATCTTCAACGTCCCGGAATACAGCGGCCCCAACGGTCAACACCAAGTACAGGCAGACGGTTCCCTGAATTTGCCGTTAATTGGCAGCGTTTCGGTGTACGGGATGACCCTAGAACAAGCTTCTAATGCTGTTAAAGACAAATACGGCAAATACCTCAAACGTCCTTGGATTACCCTGAAATTGCTGGCACCGCGTCCTTTGCAAATTGCGATCGCGGGCGAAATCAACCGTCCCGGAGCCTATACAATATCCTCAGCGGCAGGCCCCGGAGGCACAGCAGAGCAAATGGGAACTCAAATGCCAACGATATCGCGGGCTCTGCGAATGGCCGGTGGAATTACCCAGTCAGCAGACGTGCGGCAAATCAAAATCCGGCGCCCCCAACGTAACGCACCGGAACAAATTATTAGTGTGGATTTGTGGGAATTATTGCAAAACGGCGATTTGCGGGCCGATATGACTTTGCGCGACGGCGATACTATATTTATTCCCACTGTAACTAGCCTCAACCGCCAAGAAGCACCGACTTTAGCAGTAGCTAACATTACCGGACAAAGCACTCAACCAATTAATATTGCGGTGGTGGGCGAAGTAACTCGCCCCGGTACTTATACTTTGGCAAAAGAGACTCAAAGTAGGGTACAAGAGAATGAAATGGGTGAAAATTCTGGTTTGTTTGCTGCCAGCGAAACCAACAGCGGGGAAACTGTTTTGCAGCAAACTGTAACGAGGGCAATTAAAATGGCGGGCGGCATTACGCCGGTAGCTGATATCAGACAAATACAAGTTCGCCGCCTGACACGGGCGGGTACAGAACAAATTATTAATGTGAATTTGTGGCAACTTTTGGAAGGGGCAGATGTATCCCAAGATTTAGCGCTGCAACAGGGAGATACGGTAATCGTTCCCAAAGCCGAAAATCTCGATGCAGTCCAAGACGAACAAGTTGCTAATTCTAATTTTTCACCGGATACGATTAAGGTGAACATTGTGGGAGAAGTCGTGAAACCCGGAGCGATTGCGGTGCTGCCAAACACTACTTTAAATCAAGCGCTGGTAGCAGCGGGAGGTTTTAATAAAGCGCGGGCCCAAATGGATTCGGTGGATTTAATTCGCCTCAATCCTAACGGCACTGTTTCCCAGCTAAATGTTAAGGTTAATTTTTCTGCAACAGCCAATGAAGAATCTAATCCCAAACTGCAAAATAATGATGTAATTATGGTAAGGCGATCGGGTCGCGCTACGTTCTCGGATAATGTAGGCGGGACTCTCGCTCCTCTCAGCCCGCTGTTAGGAATATTTCGGTTGTTCGATATTTTTAGGTGATTTGAATAGACTGGCATTAACACGTCAGAAACCCGCTTTCTAGAAAAAATTGCGGTTTGGGAATGAAATATCTAGGAATCAACCGATTTCCTGAAACTCCGCCACCAATACAGACGTTTAAACTAATAAGTTGTAGAAATCAAATGAAACCAGGGAAACAATCTCAAGTAGCACTGTTTAATCATAAAAAAGCCGCTGATCTGCGAAAAATGTCTTCTGGGCTTTATGAAGAAGATCAATTTTTAGGCAGAAACACAACCGAGGCAGAAGAGTTAAGTCTTTGGGAAGTTTGCCGCAGTCGCTCCATCTTAGTCATCGGCGTAGCAGCGGCAGTGACTACCGGAGTTTTCGCCTGGACACTGAATCAAAAAAGCGAGTACGAAGGGCGCTTTCAATTATTAGTAGAACCAACGGTTACGCAAAATACTTTAGCAAAAATATACTCCGGTGAGCTGAAACTGCAACCAGCGGGCCCCGCGACGACCGAAAAGGCCGGTTTTGACTACGAATCCCAAATTCAAGTTTTGCAAAGCCCGCAAGTAATGTCGCCGATTATTAAACAGTTGCAGGCTAAGTATCCCGAAATAAATTACAACTACCTCTTGAACCAAAAAGCAGATAATTTGCCGTTTTCTCAGGAAAGTAGGTTGTCAATTAATCGCTTCAAAAATACCAAAATTATCGAAGTGAGATATCGGGATTACGATCCGAAAAAAATTCAGTTTGTTTTGGAAAAAGTGGCGCTAGGCTACCGCAACTACAGCGTGCAAGATACCACCACTCAAATTAGTCAGACTCTGGATTTTGTGAAATCGCAAATTCCCAACCAGCGAAAGCGCCAACAAGCTCTGCAAACAGAAATTCAAAAATTGCGGCAGCAGTACAATTTCATCGACCCGCAAATTCAAACCCAACAACTGGCGCAGCAAATCAGCCAACTTCAAACGCAAAGATTGGACGCGCAAACGCAGCTCAATCAGCAGAGATTGCTCTATTCCAATCTGCAAAATCAGCTCGGACTGAACCAGAAGCAAGCGCTGATGGCCTCGGCTCTGAGTCAAGCTCCCCGCTATCAAGCGATGCTGACTCAATTGCAGCAATTAGAAGGGCAAATTGCGATTAACTCGGCTACGTTTACAGACGAAACTCCGCAAATGCAATTGTTGCGAGAACAGCGCAAAAACCTAATTCCTTTATTGAAGAAAGAAGCCCAACAGGTTCTGGGAACTGATTTGGCTAAGGTAAATTCGCAAGTGCTGGCTTTTCAAGATCCGGTGCGGATTAAGTTAATCGAGCAGTTTATCGGTACTGCTAATTTAATTCAGGTGCTGGGCGTGCGGAATCAAGTTTTGGAACAAGCTGCTAAGCAGTTGAATCAATACTCTCAAGGATTACCGGTGATTTTGCGGCGCTATTCGGATTTGCAGCGCGAGTTGGATTTAACTAACAATACGCTGAATGGTTTGCTGGCAAAACAGCAAGCTTTGCAGCTTGAATCTGTGGGCAAAAAAGAGGTGGCTTGGGAAGTTATTGCTAAGCCGGAAATTCCGCGCTACAAAAATGGCGAGTTGATGGCTGTTGCTCCGATTATGCCTTTGAATTTGGCTTTGGGGGGATTGGCTGGTTTGCTGTTCGGTATGCTGGCGGCGCAGTTGGCGGAACGGTTTAACAATAAAACGGTGTTCCAAACTCCAGAGGATGTCAAACAGTCGATTCGCCTGCCTTTGTTGGGGGTAATTCCTGCTAGCGATAAAATTTTGAGACTTCCTCCTGCTGAGACAAGCCCGGTGGATGTGGCAATTTCGCCGATGCCGACGGATGCTTTTCAAGAAGCTTTTCGATCGCTCAATGCGAATATTCGCTTACTCAACCTTGATACTCCGATCAATTCTTGTGTAATTACTTCTTGTCAAGTAGCTGACGGCAAGTCTACTGTAGCAGTCAATCTGGCGCGGGCGGCTGCTGCAATGGGCCAGCAAGTGCTGTTAGTGGATGCCGATTTGCGGCGCCCGCAGGTACACGAAATGCTGGGTTTACCGAATTGGCAAGGCTTGCACAATGTGATTGCTGAGGATGTGGATGTGGAACAGGTGATTTTGCGATCGCCCCGCGATGAAAATTTGTTTGTGTTAACTTCCGGCCCGGTTCCTCTCGATCCCACAAAGGTGCTTTCTTCCCGAAAAATGCCGCATTTAATGGCAGCTTTGTCAAGTCATTTTGACTTAGTTATTTACGATACTGCACCGCTTTTGGGTTTGGCGGATGCGAATTTGTTGGCGGCTCACACTAACGGATTGATGCTGGTAGTGGGGCTGCATCAAACTGAGCGGGAGGCGCTGTTGTTGGCTTTTGAAGATTTAAAAATGGCCGGAATTCCGCTGTTGGGAATGGTGGCGAATAACGATAAAGGCAGCAGGTATTACTATCAGTCTTACGTGCAGGATTACGTCCAGGAACAGTCTGTTTGAGGGAGAGGAATTGAGAAATGTGTAATGGAACAGGCCGTCGGGTCTGTTCTTGAGAATGCAAGGCGGGCGGGACACCCGACAAGATATTTCATCCATCTTGCACCATTAATGGTGAATAAAGCGGTCAGGGGCGGGCGGGACGCCCCACAAAAACATTTAACTTTTGTGGAACAGGCCGTCTAGCCTGTTCTTGAGATTTGTGCGTGATTTCAGAAAGACAAATTTTCTTAAGATTTGCGATCGAGACTCTGAACTATAATTAAAAGTATAGAAATTTAAACAAATCGCGGTACTTGCAACTTGGCAAGACCTGAAAGAAAACGTGGCCGGTAAATTCCTATTTTGTAATACCTTGATACAACTCCCTGCCGAGGCTGAAAACTAGCAGGGAGTTTTGTGTTTTTCACACAGGAGATGAAACCATGGCTATTGCTACTATCAACCCGGCAACGGGAGAAACGCTGAAAACTTTCGATCCGATCGCGGATGAGGTAATAGAAGCTAAGCTGGAATTAGCACAGCAAGCTTTTAAAAAATACCGCCAACTGCCGTTTGAGCAGAGAGCCCTGTGGATGCAGAAAGCTGCAGACATCTTGGAGCGCGATCGCGAAATTTACGCTGAAATGATGACCCTGGAAATGGGCAAAACGCTCAAATCTGCGATCGGCGAAGTGGAAAAATGCGCCTTAGTTTGTCGGTATTACGCCAAAAATGCCGCTCAATTTATGGCAGACGTACCGGCAACCACTGACGCTAGCAGCAGCTTTGTCCGCTACCAACCGCTGGGCCCTATTTTAGCCGTCATGCCCTGGAATTTCCCATTTTGGCAAGTTTTTCGGTTTGCGGCGCCAGCACTGATGGCGGGCAATGTCGGCTTGCTCAAACACGCTTCCAACGTGCCTCAGTGCGCTTTGAAAATCGAAGAAATTTTTACGCTTGCTGGCTTTCCCGAGGGAGTTTTTCAAACTTTGTTAGTCGGCGCCGACAAAGTAGCCGATATCGTTGCGGACGATCGTATCAAAGCAGCAACTCTCACCGGTAGCGAACCAGCGGGTGAAAGTTTGGCAGCAAATGCGGGCAAAAATTTGAAAAAAGTAGTGCTGGAATTGGGAGGAAGCGACCCCTTTATTGTGATGTCCAGCGCCGATGTAGCAGCAGCTTTATCAACTGCTGTGACATCCCGGATGCTCAATAACGGTCAATCTTGCATCGCAGCCAAACGCTTTATTTTAGCAGAAGAGATTGCCGACGAATTCATCACAGGATTTGTCGAAAAATTGGAGCAATTAAAAGTAGGCGATCCGATGTTGCCCGAAACCGATATCGGCCCTTTAGCTACTCCCGCAATCCTCAAAGACTTGGACAATCAAGTGCAAACTTGCGTCCAATCGGGAGCAAAACTTCTGACAGGCGGCGGCCCATTGTCAGAGAAGGCCGGCAATTTCTACTTGCCAACTATTCTGGCAGACATTCCCCCGAATGCCTCTGCCCGTCAAGAAGAATTTTTCGGGCCCGTAGCTTTAGTATTCCGAGTGGCAGACATGGATGAGGCGATCGCCCTCGCAAACAGCACATCTTTTGGCTTGGGTGCGTCAGCTTGGACTACAGTAAACTCAGAGAGCGATCGCTTTATTTCCGAACTAGAGGCCGGCGCGGTATTCATCAACGGTTTAGTAAAATCCGACCCGAGATTGCCCTTCGGCGGCATCAAACGCTCCGGTTACGGACGCGAATTGAGCATCCAAGGAATGCACGAATTTGTTAACATAAAAACAGTGTGGGTGAAATAAGCTCCCACTCTATCAACCGATCGCACAAATCTACATAAGTCTGCGTTTATCTGCGTTTACCTGCGGTTAAAAATTCCCATTTAGTATTTTTGCGATCGGTTTAAAAAGACCAAAAACCCCCATTAACCGAGGAGAGAAACGGAAATGAACACAGCTCAACTATTGGTAAAATGTTTAGAAAATGAAGGCGTCGAATACGTCTTCGGACTTCCTGGAGAAGAAAATTTAGAAATTCTAGAAGCCCTGAGAAACTCTTCAATTAAATTTATTACTACTCGCCACGAACAAGGCGCCGCTTTCATGGCCGACGTTTACGGTCGTCTCACCGGCAAAGCCGGCGTTTGCTTGTCAACCTTGGGCCCAGGCGCAACTAACTTAATGACAGGAGTTGCTGACGCCAACTTAGACGGTGCTCCTTTAATAGCAATTACCGGACAAGTCGGCACAGACAGGATGCACATAGAATCGCACCAATATTTAGATTTGGTTGCCATGTTTGAGCCAGTTACTAAGTGGAATGCTCAAATTGTTCGCCCCAGCACGACGGCAGAAATTGTCCGCAAAGCCTTTAAAGTAGCTCAAAGTGAAAAGCCGGGAGCCGTTCACATTGACTTACCTGAAAACATAGCAGCAATGCCGGCTGAAGGAACTCCGCTCACCAAAGACAACCGCGAAAAAACTTTTGGCGCTTACCAAAGCTTGAATAAAGCCGCTGTGGCAATTTCCAAGGCAAAAAGTCCTCTGCTTTTAGTAGGAAACGGCGCGATCCGCGCTAACGCCAGCGATGCTTTGACACAATTTGCTACTCGATTGAATATTCCTGTAGCTAATACTTTCATGGGCAAAGGTGTAATTCCTTACACTCATCCTTTGGCACTGTGGACGACGGGATTGCAAAAACGGGATTATATTAGCTGTGCTTTTGAAGAAACGGATTTAGTGATTGCTGTTGGCTACGATTTGATTGAATATTCCCCGAAGAAGTGGAATCCAGAAGGAAAAATTCCGATTATTCACATTGGATCTTTGCCAGCAGAAATTGACAGCAGTTATATTCCTCTTATAGAAGTTGTGGGAGATATTTCTGATTCCCTCAATGAAATTTTGCAGCGTGCCGATCGCATGGAGAAAGTAGATCCTTTTGCTAAGCAATTGCGGGCGGATATTCGCGCTGGGTACGAACAATATGCAGCCGACGACGGTTTCCCGATCAAGCCACAAAAACTCATTTACGATTTGCGGCAAGTCCTGGGCCCGGAAGATATTCTGATATCTGATGTGGGAGCTCACAAAATGTGGATCGCGCGGCACTATCATTGCGATCGCCCGAATACCTGTTTGATTTCTAACGGATTTGCGGCGATGGGAATTGCGATTCCGGGTGCGGTGGCTGCAAAACTCGTTTATCCCGATCGCAAAGTAATAGCAGCCACCGGCGACGGCGGTTTTATGATGAACTGTCAAGAGTTAGAAACTGCTTTGCGAGTCGGTACTAATTTTGTGACGCTGATCTTTAATGATGGCGGCTACGGGTTAATTGAATGGAAGCAGCAAGATTATTTTGGTCATTCCGATTTCGTCAAATTTGGCAATCCCGATTTTGTGAAATTTGCGGAAAGTATGGGTTTAAAAGGCTATCGAGTGGAAGCTGCAACCGATTTAATTCCGATTCTGAAAGAAGCCCTTGCTCAAGATGTCCCTTGCGTGATTGATTGTCCGGTAGACTATCGGGAAAATGCGCGTTTCAGTCAATTATCTGGGGATATGAGTTGCAATTTGTAAGAGTAGCCCGAAATCAGGAAACGGCAGTGCCGTTTCCTCCATCGCCGTGTTGTTGATGGTTATATCCGATCGCCCTTAAATCGCGCTTTTTGACAAGTTGGGATGTAAGGGCGATCGCACTTTTGCAGCTTCAAGTATTCGGATTAGCTGTTACCTGCGTGATGTACTGGATGATCACGTCAAAATGCTTACGGATTTCTGCCAAGTTTTTTACCCCAGTATGAGAAGTATAAATCACTTCCTCTTCCTTCTGGCGAGCGGTTGCAATTTTCTTTTCAATTACTCCCGATAGTTTTATTTTAACTTGTCGGAGTTGTTATTGTATCAGAGTTTCGAGGTCTTGGGCAATTGCAATAAACTGACTCATTATTTAACTATTATTTAACTTAAATTGATACGTTTTTTCAGTCTATTCAGACGTAGTTGAGTTTTTGGCTAGTTAAACTAATATAGCAATCCTTGCAGGAGTCGTAAATTTTTTACCCCACCCCAACCCACCCCGAACCCGAGGGGAGGAAGTAAGAAATTCACAAATGATGCGAGGATTGCTATATTTGAGCATACTAAGTATGGAAGACCCGTTTTTGGCTACTTAAACTAATATTTAAGGACACCAACTAAGAAAGAGCCTATTTTTTGACTTTTTAGCGACACGCAACACTTCTGTCTCAAATCTAATCACTTCAAACCCAATAATAAGGCGATCCCGCCGATCGCACCAACTACCCCCAAAACAGCCCGAATGCTCACTTTTTCGCCCGCCAGCACCGCTAAAGGCAGTATAAATAGGGGGCTGGTAGAACTGAGTGTTTGAGCGATTGCTGCGGGTGCATATTTCAGTGAAGTCTGTTGCAGGGAAATCCCGAGATAGGTTCCTAAAAAAGCTGCCAGAATTATGGCACCTAATATTTTGGATGATTTTAATTGTTTGAAACTCTCAAGGTTTGTTGGCTTAAAAAAGCACAGCATGACTGCCATGCCGCCGCTCAAACGCAAGGCCGCAGTCCACAGAGGATCGATATCTATTTGAGTGAAGGCGGCGCGGGATAAAATTGCTCCAGCGGCGTGGGTTGTTTGTCCTAATAAACTAATACCTAATCCCTGCCAAAGATGTTTTGATGATAAGGTTGTTTCGGCTGTTCGTTCTGCAATTACCCACGCTACGCCGCAGATTGTTAAAAGAATGCCAGTACAAGCAATGGGCGATAACTTTTCTTGCAAAAATATTAAGCCCAATAAAGCTGTTAAAGGGGGAGATAGGGTTTCTAAAAGCAGCGTTCGCCTCGCGCCTAAATATTTTAATACGATAAAGAAAGCGGTGTCTCCGATGCCAATTCCTAGACCGCCGCTAATCAGCAGCATTGCTAAAATATTAGGGTTGATTGCGGGTAAGGGTTTGCCTAAAATTAGTACAGTGGCAAGGAGCATGAAAAGGGCGATCGCGCCTTTGAGCAAGTTGAGCACCACTGCGGGGATTTGCTGTCCCACTCGCTGCCAGATTGTGGAAGATAGAGCCCAGACAAATGCAGCGCCTAAAGCGGCGATTTCACCCATAAAATCTATTGACTGTTGACTGTTGACTGTTGACTGTTGACTGTTGACTGTTAACGGTTGACTGTTGTCATTAGTTACCAATTCGCAATTCCCGATGCCCGATTCCTCATGCCATATAAATTAGGGTTCCCGGTGGCCTACCTGGAACCCTAGATTTATTAAGCTTTTTTAGCAGGGGGCGGTGAACATAAATCAATACCATCATGTCCGAATAGAGGAACGAATTCGCTTGCGGTTTGGGATGGCTTCGTTCCTTTCTTCGGACACCCAAGATATATGTCTACCTACTGATTAACGTTGTGGTAATTGCGGAGGTTGGGTAGGTTGAAATTGTGACCGCATATCTGTTCTTACCCAAGAACTAAAACGATCGGGACGAACGCATTCAGCATTCTCTAATTCATCTTTGAGTCTCTTGGCGAAAGATTCAAAGATATCCCCTAAAGCCTGACGATCTGTTAAGCAACCTTGGAGAGCAATAAGTTGTTCCAGCGTCCAGTTATACAGTTGAGTGTCCCCTTGTTCAATGCGTAAATAGAACTGATTCTCAAACTGTGCCAGATTAGAGTAGAAGTTCTCAACTTCTGACTTAATCAAGTTCATATCCAGGTAGAATTGTTGCTGTTTCAAATCTGCAAAAATCGTATTTTTGATGTTCTGCGTGAAGTTTTGGTTCAGCTCATTTTTGACGATAGTAGAGACATCATTACGGAAGTTGAGAATCTTGTTATCCAAGCTAACATTAATGCGATTGTCAAGATCGTTGACAATATTATTAGTCACTAACTGCACGTTGCTCGTGCTAGATTGATTAACAGCCGTATTGATGCGAGCATCAATGTTAGATTCAATCTGCTGAATGACCAGATTTTTAATGTTTTGGCTTTGGTCAGCAATTTTGAGATTAACTACCGCATTAATCCGCTGATCCATGTCGTGTTGAATTTGCTGAACAATTTGAGTGTTAATATCTTGAGATAGATTAGACACTTTCAGGTTCACGACATTATCGATGCGTTGATCGATGTAAGTTTGCATCTGCTGAATCACCAGATTCTTCACATTCTGGGTTTGATCGGAAATCTTGATGCTCACCACATTCTCAACACGCTGATCAATATTATGTTGGAGTTGCTGAATTACCTGATTAGTGATCTCTTGAGATTGATTGGCGATTTGGACACTAACCGAGTTACTAATGCGCTCATCAATATCAGCCGATATTTGATTAATTACCGTGGTATTAATCTCTGTAGACTGATTGGCAATTTTGATGTTAACTACATTCTCAATCCGTTGCTCAAGTTCAGTTTGCATTTGCTGAACTACGAGGTTCTTAACTTCTTGAGTCTGATTAGCCACTTTGAGATTAACGACGGACTCAACACGCTCATTGAGTTCGGTTTGCATTTGTTGCAGCACTAAGTTTTTAATCTCTTGGGTTTGTTCAGAGATTCTTAAATTCACCTGTTCACTAACAATGCGGGGGATTCGGGAAATAAATAAGTCGTTGAGATTTTTGTTGAAGTACCCCGACCAATTGTGGAAATTCTGATTAAAACTAACTTCCATTTGTTGGGTAAGAGTCTTAAACATAAAGTCCAGCCGTGCTACCCTCATGCCTAAGTCTTTAGCTTGAGTTTGATAGCCTTTAAGCAGCCATTTTTCCAAATTGTCCCAATAAGCTTCTTTTTTCTCGTTCGGGTCACCTGTTACTGTGATGGAAGTATTGATTTTGGCTGCCATTTCCTGCCACATTTGTTCCATCTGATCTTGGTCAAAACTGAAATTAAATCCACTGCTACTAATATTGATATTTTCAGTACCAGAGCCAGTTGTACCACCAGAGCCAGTTGTACCACCACCCACTAAACTAACACTGCCTCCGCTGATGCCGATACCACTGATGCCGATATCACCGATGCCGATACCAGGTTTTAGTTTGTCCTTTTCTTTCTCTACTTCTACATCAGTGATGTTGTTGATTTCTAAAACAACTTGCCCTTCGTTATCTTCTATGTATGTATCAAAAAAGAAGCCGGAGATGGTTGTTTTTTCTTTGACTTCAAAAATAACGTCATCTTTGAAGCCATTTAAGGAACACCAACTTTCGCTAACTTCATTTTCTGTCAACTTGGAGATAAATTTTCCCCCTTGAATCAAGAGTAATGCCCAAGGTTCTAATTGGAAATTTTTTGCTTCTGCTCCATAAGTGGCATTGCTTTCCCGAATTTTGACGCGATAGTTTCCTGGGGCTAACTCGATAGAATTAGCATTGGCTTTTTTAAGAGTTGAGAGATAATTGCCATCAAGCGAATAGCAGTTTTTCTTGCTATCAACGGTTAAAGTTTGGGAATTAGAAGGTTGATTGCCAGTGATTGAAACAGTGATTTCTCCTTCATTATCACCACTATAGACATCAAAGAATAAAGCACAGACTACAGCTTTTTCTTTGATATCAAACTGCAATTTGTCGTTATAGCCGTTTAAAGTTGCCCAAGTTCCACCTGTCTCAACACCTGTCTTTGTGTTGATAAAGGTACTGCCATCAAGTCCATAAATCCAGAGAAAAACAAAAGGCTCACCGACGGTATTGGCGGCACTATAACGGTAGCTACCACTGGTAATTTGGATGTCAAAAGTTCCTTTGTCTAATGTCAGAGACTTAGCAACATTTTGTTGCAAGCTATTCATCTGAGCGGTATTGATAACGTAACAGTTTTCTTTGGTATCAATCGTTAACAGTTTCATAGTTTCCTCACGAGTTGTAGTAGTTGGTTGTGGAGCTTGTGTAGCTTCAGTGTTAACTTTTGAAGTGATGGTTGGGATCGCTTCTGCTGCTGGTTGATAAACCGCAATTCCTGCCCAACGACCGCTAGGCTTGGTTTGAGCCACTAATGTGCCTTTACCTGTCTGGGTATTAATGCGGATTAATTGACCGTCTTTTCCCAAGTTAAAAAATCTGCCGGTAACGCCATAAAGGACATTGCCAACAAATTCTATACTGCCAATACCAGGAAATCCGGTATCACCAATAGTTTTAACTTCGCTAGTATCGAGATTGCAGCTAGCAAGTAATTTCTTCTTTTCGTAGCCAATTAATGTGATATATGCTATGCCATTGCTATCAAAGGCAACTTCGCCACAGTTGTAGTCTTTATTAGCTACGGTAGCTACTGGTGTACCTTTTCCTGTTTTGATATCCAGGGCAATCAGTTGTTTAGCTGTGCTGGCATAAAGGGTTTGACGTTGGGCGTTATAAGCCAAGCCGGCTGTAGCAAAGCCGGTATCCCCAATGACAATCGTATCGCCCGTTTTGATGTCAATTTTTACGAGCTGCGTTGTGTCGCCTTCTCGATCGATGCCATAGAGTTGTGAATCAACAAAGGCAATATCATACAGTTCTGTAATGATCTCACCGATGAATGTTGCTTTACCTGTGGCTAAATCAAGAGTATACAGTTTACTTAACTGATTTGAGACACAATCTTGGATATACACTGTCCCTGGAACCATAGCTAAATCCAAAGAAGATATATTGCTTGCCTGATTACTCATCTTTATCTTTTGAACTTGCCCAGCGATCGCTCTCTCTGGCCAGCAATACTGGTACAGGATGCGACAACTGATCCGTCTGAGCTTGTTTGAGCATATCTCCGAGTTGAGTGGTGCTGAGATCGTCGTAGGCTCGCGCCGGCGCCAAAAATTCGTCTACATTCAGTTTTTGGTAATCACTTAATGTGATATCTGCTATTAGACTTGTTTTGCCAAACTGTTAAGAAATCATAATCGAGGTTGCTGATGACGGTATTTCCCTTAGTGCTGATAAACTCAGCATCTGCTAGAATTGGTCGCAACTTTGACTGCTCCGGGGATGACTCTTAGTCTATCTAGAAGGGTAGATAATTGTTTTTTTAGTAATAAAGCGTAACATCTTTCTGTATCCGCTCAATAATCCGGGGTAAATCGCTCAACGATGCACCTCAAATGACGCAAAATCGTTCTTGAGTGGGTACTCCGCCCCGAATTATTGAGCGGATACATCTTTCTCATATTTCAGCCCACATTCCGCACCCTCAACTGTCACACGGACTGCTGAGGCTGAACGGAAAAAACTAATGATTTTTCAGGGAGTGCTTGTTTTCTCTCTAGTTATTGTCAATTAACAGGAATTAACGACAAGTTGGGTTCATCCTGAGCCTGACAGCTAATTCAACTTAAGTATTAGTGCTTAGTCTCACCTAGGTTGATCAAGCTTACAACCACCAAGAACACCAAAAGCCCCGTGTGACAGTTGAGAGTGCGGAAGGTGGGTTTTTGCTACCCCGCCCTAACTTGTTACTAAACAAACACTAACCAGTTATATAACTGGTTAGTGTTTGTTTAACTGGTTTGCTTTTCCGTAATCATTAACCAGATAACCCGATCAGCGAGCGCCAAATTAAAACCCTGTCTAACCGTTAGACATTAGGTTCCCTGACAACGCGCTCTATCATTCTGTGTCCTCAAACGTTATATTACTTTCGGACTTTAAGGTTAACCCTTTCCCGTCATTAAATTGAATCCTGACTTGATACTCTTTTTTTCCACCTGGAAAGGGCTGTGTAACAGACATATGAGAGACGACTTTCCCATTGTATGTAGGCACCTGCATTATACTCATTGCTTTTACTCCTTGTTTTTTTACAACAGAACCCGGAAGAAACGAGTCGAAAACTGCCTAAATATAGATTGGATAGGCATTTCGACAGTTCAAGCACATAACCCCGAGATCATCAGATTATATCCCCAAGTGGCGTTCGCTAGTTACTTTAAGTGGTGAGGCGATAGCTTACCGACCCAACCGCTGGCACTTCCCCAACACGCGATCACTGTCTGACGGTTAGACTGGGCAAAACAACCATTCCGCAACCCCAATTAACGCTTGAGTTGAAGATAATTTTACCCTCTGGCTAAATCAAGAGTATACAGTTTACTTAACTGATTCCAGACACAATCTTAGATATAAACTGTGCCTGGAACGATCGCTAAATCCAAAGAAGGTATATTGCTTGCCTCATTACTCATGTCTTTCTGTTTTTATTACATAAAAAAGCAGATGAAAGTAATAGTGCGGTTGCTCATGAGTTATTTCAACTGAAGTTCGGAAAATACTCGGCTACCAACCACAGCCACCAGCCAGGGCGAACTCAAGTGATGAGATATGCACTTGGAGCTACTGGGCTACCTAGCACACAGTTCTTTATTAATACATCACTAGCTTTTTTAGCAGTGGGCGGGGAGAGAATCGAACTCTCATACCTTTCGGTGTCAGATTTTGAGTCTGATGCGTCTACCAATTTCGCCACCCGCCCTTTTGGGTTTCACCATCATAACACACAGATCGATTTCCTGCAAGCAAAGATTCATAATCTTTTGAACTTGCCCAACGATCGATCTCTCGGGCGCGCAATACTGGTACAGGATGGGACAACTGAGCCGTCTGAGCTTGTTTGAGCATATCTCCGAGTTGAGTGCTGCTGAGGTCGTCATAGGCCCGCGCCTGCGCCAAAAACGCATCGACATTCAGTTTGGGAGCTAAAGTCGGCGAACCTCCGGCCAGTTTCATCAACAAGGATGCTACCACTTTTGGGTCTTGGGTGGCGAGCAAGGCGGCGCGATCGCACGTAAATTCCGCACACCGCAACCATTCCAACATTTGCGCCTGCAAACCCTGCGCGAGCACGGTTCCCACAGGCGAAATTTGGCCTGCGGCCAACACAATTAAATTAGCCAGAGTCAGGTAAACTCCGTGATCGCACTTCAAATGACCCAACTCGTGAGCAATTACTGCCTTAACTTCCTCGTCTGTAAGCAAATCAATCAGAGAAGTGTGCATCACCACAAAAGGCTGTTTTCCCCGCATCGCAAAAGTGTAAGCATTTGGCATCGGATGCTGGCGGACATAAAGCTGCGGCGCTTCCAAATCCAGAGTTTTGCAGGCATCCAACAGCAATTGATGCAGGTGGGGCAATTGATTTTCGCCGACTTGGACGCTGGAAGCCAGATTTTCCAGCATAAAAAACTGTTCGCCAAGTTGTCCCAGCAACTGCCGCACGATCAAATCCAGGCCGGGCAGTTGTTTGAGAGTGCTGGTAGCTTCCAAGTCTAGCGGGTGGCGAAACTGGTCTGCTTTTAAACCGATGAGCGGTATGTTCGACATTTTAGTCAGTTGGGAATGGGGAATTGGGAATTGGGAATTGGGCATGGGGCATGGGGAATTGGGCATGGGGAATTCTTTTGCTTCTTCCTTTTTTCCTCTTCCTTCTTCCTTCTTCCTTCTTCCTTCTTCCTTCTGACTACTTTAAACCCGATCGCACGGGATTGACAGGAGCCTCAGCAGTCGCCGGGTCTGTACCCTCTTTGACGCGTCGCAACTTAGCTCCCAGTTTTTGCAGTTTCACCTCTAACTGCTCATAGCCGCGGTCTAAGTGCTGCAAGCTGCTGATGGTGGTGACACCATCGGCTGCAAGTCCCGCTAGCACTAACGCCGCCGAAGCCCGCAAATCTGTTGCCACGACAGGCGCACCCGACAGCCGCGACACTCCCCGCACAATGGCTACATTGCCTTTAAGGCGAATGTCTGCGCCCATGCGGTTGAGCTCTGCTACGTGGCGCAAGCGATTCTCAAACACGGTTTCTTTGATCAAGCTGTCGCCTTCGCTCAGCGTCAGCAAAGCCATAAACTGAGCTTGCATATCTGTGGGGAAACCGGGATAAGGCAGAGTTTCGATGTCTGTGGCCGAGTGAGTTTGGCCGGGAACTATCCGCAAAATGTCGGGGGATTCTGCAATAATTTTTGCCCCAATTGTCTGCAATTTGGCAATGACTGCGGTCAGGTGGTCGGGAATTACTGGCGACAAACTGATTTCCGAGTGAGTGATAGCTCCGGCTACTAAAAATGTTCCGGCTTCAATGCGATCGGGAATAATTGAATAGTCTACCGCGTGCAGCTTGGGCACTCCCGAAATGACGATCGTATTCGTGCCGGCGCCTTGAATTTTTGCTCCCATGGCGCGGCAGAAATTCGCCAAATCTGCGACTTCCGGCTCTTGAGCGGCATTTTCAATTATGGTTTCTCCTTCCGCCAGAGTCGCCGCCATCATCAAAGTTTCAGTTGCGCCGACGCTGGGGTAGTCCAAATAAATTTTGGCTCCTTTCAGGCGGCGGTTTGGCCCTTTGACGTAAGCGTGAACGGTGCCGTGGTCGATGTGGACTTCGGCACCGAGGGCTTGCAGACCGCGAACGTGGAGTTCAACAGGTCGCGCGCCGATGGCGCACCCACCGGGCAAGGGCACTTTGGCAAATCCCAAACGCGCTACCAGTGGCCCGATGATGAAGAAGCTCGCCCGCAGTTGGCTGACTAATTCGTAGGGGGCTTGAGCGTCTATGAGGTTGCTGGCGTTGATGTCTAAAACGTCCCCGTTCTGCTGTAATTTGACTCCTACAGCCGAGAGAATTTGTCCCATGCGGGCGACATCGACTAGACCGGGAACGTTGCGGAGACGGCAATCCTCTGGGCATAGCAGGGAGCCTGCCATGACGACTAAGGCCGAGTTTTTGGCGCCACTGATTTTGACGTGTCCTTTAAGGGGTTCGCGACCCCAAATTTGTAATACTTGTTGTTCGTCGCTTTC
This sequence comes from Microcoleus sp. MON2_D5, assembly GCF_036701905.1. Taxonomy (NCBI): domain Bacteria; kingdom Bacillati; phylum Cyanobacteriota; class Cyanophyceae; order Oscillatoriales; family Microcoleaceae; genus Microcoleus; species Microcoleus sp. MON2_D5. The sequence goes on along the minus strand of NZ_JAUBRM010000019.1, from coordinate 47,188 downwards.
AGGTGAAGCTGGCAGGTTAGATGAGTTCTGAGCTGGTGTAATGGGTTTGCCCTCCATAATGCGCTTCATTACTTTATACATTATTAATTTTGGTTCGATTTTACCGGAAAGTTTTTATATGTCTAGGGGTAACATTTGGAATTGCGGGAATTATATTTGCTGGCACTCGGTCTGGACAAGGCTTTCAGGTTTTAGCCCACAAATAATATCGATCGAGTCTCATGAAGTTATCTGTATCAAAATTTACGTTAATTTGTAGCGCTCGCTCGGCTCTCAGATGTTGTACCTTTGTCAACGATCTTTTTAAGTAAAAGCGGACTCGGTTGTTGACAAAGGTGTAAGATATCGGTTCGATCGACAATGCCGGAAAGTTCACACATTGTCGATCGCCCCATTGCCTGTGCTACCCTGTGACAACAACCTAGAGCCAAAGCTACTCCTAGCATATGGTTCACATTAAACGGATCGAACTGACTAACTTTAAATCTTTTGGCGGCACGACGGCCATTCCCGTGCTGCCCGGTTTTACTGTGGTTTCCGGGCCCAACGGTTCTGGCAAGTCCAACATCCTCGACGCTTTGCTGTTTTGTCTCGGACTTTCGAGTTCTAAGGGAATGCGAGCTGAACGTTTGCCGGATTTGGTGAACAGCGCCCAAAACAAACGCGGTACGATCGAAGCTAGCGTGACTGCGACTTTTGCGCTGGAAGATGTGGGGGAGGAATGGTTCGCCCGGGATGAAGATGAGGACGAAAATGCAGCAGATGAGTTCTCTGTGGAAGCAGAGGAAGTCGAAGGGATAGATATTGGCGAAACTCAAGACAACAACGGCCAATCATCTGCCAATCGAAAATCGAAAATCGAAAATCGAAAATCGGAAGAGTTATCTGTTGAAGACGTAGAAGAGATTGAAATCGCAGCGACTCAAGACAACAACGGACAACTACTCGCTACCAATCGAAAATCCAAAATCGAAAATCCAAAATCGGATGAGTGGAGTGTGACGCGGAAACTTCGGGTAACTCGCCAAGGTACTTACACTTCAACTTATTACATTAACGGCCAACCTTGCACCCTGACTCAACTTCACGAACAACTCAACCGCTTGCGAATTTATCCCGAAGGCTATAACGTCGTGCTGCAAGGAGACGTTACGAGCATTATTTCGATGAATTCTAAGGAACGCAGAGAAATCATTGACGAATTAGCTGGTGTGGCTCAGTTCGATCGCAAAATCTCTTTAGCTAGGCAGAAGTTGGATGAAGTTAAGGAGGTGGAAGAACGCAGCCGGATTGTAGAAAAAGAGCTGATTTCTCAGCGCGATAGGCTGGCTTCCGATCGCACAAAAGCGGAAAAATATCAAAAATTGCGGGCAGAATTTCAAGAAAAATCGCAATGGGAAATAGTGCTGAAATTCCGCCAATTGCAGCAGCAAGAATGGAAGCTGCGAGAACAAATCGAAACTGGCGATCGCACTTCGGCATCTCTCACGGAACAACTGCAAGCAATTAGTACCCAAATTCAAGAAGCAACCGCCGAACTTGAAGCGCTGAATGCCCGCGTTAAAGCTTTGGGCGAGTCGGAATTGTTGGCTTTGCAAGCGACGATTGCGACTCAGGAAGCGGAACGGCGGCAACTGCAAAACCGCAAACAGGATTTGGAAAAAACTGCTGGGCAAATGGCGGCTAACATAGCACAAACAGAGGAAGAAGTTCGGCAATTCCGGCAAAGTTTGGAGCAAATTGAGATTGAAATATCTTATGTTAAGTCTCAAATAGGAAGTTTGCAGGAACAGCGGGATGCAGCCCAGCAAAGTTTAGATGAAAGTCGGGAAGTTGCAAATGCGATCGCCTCGACTGCCGAAGTGTGGGTACAGCAGCAAACAGAATTGCACCGCCAAATCGAAACAATTCAACAAACTTTGGAACCGCAGCGTACAGAACAAGCTACCATTGGCGAAAGAGCCGATCGCCTGCAAAGTCAAATTCAAGAACAAAACCAATCGCTGCAAGTATTGGAACAGGAAATTGCAGCAAAAAAAGAGCAGCAATCTCGCCTTGTGGAAACCAAAGGCGTTGCATCTTTGCAAGTAGAATCGCTGAATCAGATTTTAGTCGAAGCCGAACAAGAATTGCAACTGCAACAAGAAACTCAAACTCGTTTGTTGGAAGAACAGCGCGAAAGACAGCGCAAATTAGACAAACTAGAAGTGCAGTTTCAAGCACTGCAAGAAGCGACGGGAACGTTTACTGCAAAAATTGTCGCGCAAAGCGGAATTGGCGGAGTTTGCGGCTTGGTGGCTCAACTGGGCAGGGTAGAACCGCGCTATCAGTTGGCGCTGGAAATTGCCGCGGGCGGGCGCATGGGAAATATGGTGGTGGAAGATGACAGCGTGGCTGCTGCTGCGATCGAATTGTTGAAACAAAAACGGGCGGGAAGGATGACGTTTTTGCCTTTGAATAAGATTAGAGGTGGCAGGTATTCGGTGAATGAAAATTTGCGGCGCGCGGCTGGATTTGTGGATGCGGCTGTTAATTTGATTGATTGCGATTCGCGGTATCAGGAAATTTTTGCTTACGTTTTTGGCAGTACGGTTGTGTTTAGTAACCTCAGCGACGCCCGCCGCTATTTGGGACAGTACCGGATTGTCACTTTGGACGGGGAAATTTTGGAAACTAGCGGGGCGATGACTGGGGGAAGTTCTACTAATAGATCTACCTTGCATTTTGGCACGGTTGAGGCTAGCGAGGCTGCTAGTGAAGCCCGGACGATCGCCTCTCTGCAAGAAAGGTTGGAGGAAATTGAGCGGATTTTGGAACGGTGCAAAATTGCGATCGATCGCGCTTCTGTTGCAGTCAAAACACGCAGCCAAGAATTGATGGAAGCGAAACAGAATTTGCGCGAACATCAGTTGCGCTTGGAACAGTTGGATTCAGAAATTAAGAATTTGCAAGCGCAACAGGAACAAGTGCGATCGCAAATGGCGAAAAACACACAGGAATTAACTAATTCGCGATCGAGATTGCAATTGCTGGAGGGAGAATTGCCCGCACAGGAAACTCAATTGCAGCAATATCGGCAAACTTTGGCGCAGTTGGAAGAGTCGAACAGTCACAGCGAATGGCAGCAAATGCAATCGAGTTTGCGCGCTCTGGAAGCGCAACTGCAAGAGCGAGAATTGGCTCTGAGAAACGTCCAGCAGCGCCTTGTAGACTTGGAAAATCAATTCGGGCGTTTGGAAGACAAAATTAAGGAATGTAGCGAGAAATTGCAGGAATGGCAAGTGCAGCAAAACGCGGGGGCGGATGCACTCGATCGCATTGTTTCGCAGCAGTTAGAACTCGATCGACAAATTGCCGAAGCTAAGGCGGCTTTGGGGGAAATTGAGGAAAAATTGGGCGTGCAGAAGGGAGATCGCGATCGGGCGGAATCTCAACTGCGAGAGAAGCATTTAGCCAAACAGCAGTTACAATGGCAGTTGCAAAAACTCCACGAAACCCAGCAAGAACGCCGGGAACAATTGAGCGCAGTCCGCACTCTATTGGAAGCGCAGCGGGCGGAAATGCCCGACCCCGTGCCCTCGATTCCTGAAAATGTCGAGAAAGCCAATTTGACGGAATTGCAGCAGGAAGTAAAGGCGATCGCCAAACGCATTCAAGCTTTAGAACCGGTCAATATGCTAGCCTTGGAAGAGTACAACCGCACTCAAGAACGCCTTCAAGAATTGAGTCAAAAATTGACCACATTGGAAGGAGAACGCACAGAACTGCTGTTGAGAATCGAAAATTTTACCACACTCAGGCGGCGCGCTTTTAAGGAAGCTTTCGACGCGGTTAACGAGAACTTCCAGACTATCTTTGCGGAACTTTCCGAAGGCGATGGCTATCTCCAGCTAGATGACCAGGAAGACCCCTTCAGCAGCGGCTTGAATTTGGTTGCTCACCCGAAGGGCAAACCCGTACAGCGACTGGCTTCCATGTCTGGAGGGGAAAAGTCCTTGACGGCGCTGAGTTTTATTTTTGCGCTGCAACGCTACCGCCCGTCTACGTTCTACGCTTTTGATGAAGTGGATATGTTTCTGGATGGGGCAAATGTGGAGCGATTGGCTAGAATGATAAAACGACAGTCTGAACAAGCCCAGTTTATTGTTGTGAGTTTGCGGCGACCTATGATTCAATCGGCTGAGCGTACAATTGGCGTTACTCAAGCGCGGGGAGCTTATACTCAAGTCATAGGACTGAAGTTGTAGTCCCGGAGTTTATGTTAACGCTCGTGTTGAGTGATATATGTACTTAATAAATCAGGATTAAAGTTAGAATGACATCCGAACAAATCTGCCAACGCTCAGACATTCTAGGCACTCAGGTCATCACCCGCGACAGAGGTAAACGCTTGGGGGTGGTTAGTCAATTGTGGGTGGACATTGACCGGCGGGAAGTTGTGGCGATCGGTCTGCGTGATAATATATTCGCGGTCGCTGGAATGCCGAGGTTTATGTTCCTCAGCAATGTTAGTGAAATCGGCGACGTGCTGTTGGTGGAAGATGAGAGCGCGATCGAAGATGATGTTGATGTTGAAGTCTACAGCATTTTGATTAACAGCGAAGTTATTACCGAAACCGGCGAACTTTTGGGTAGGGTGCGGGGCTTTAGGTTCGACCCCGAAGACGGTAAGTTAGTTTCTATAATTATCGCTTCCCTGGGAATCCCCCAAATCCCAGACCAAGTTCTCAGCACTTACGAGTTGGGGATTGAGGAAATTGTCAGCAGCGGCCCGAATCGCTTGATTGTATTTGAAGGTTCCGAGGAAAGGCTCAGGCAGCTTAGTGTGGGTTTGCTGGAGCGCGTCGGTTTGGGCCAAGCACCTTGGGAACGAGAAGAGGACGAGCAAGGTTATTATCCGAAACCCGTGGCTACAGGAAATCAATTGGGCCCGGGCGTGCGGATACCTGCACCGGAAATGCGGAGCCGGGTAGCTGCGCCTGCGGTTGAGGAAGTTCCTTGGGACGAGGATTCGCAGTGGAATCGGCCTGCGGTGCGCCAGCCGCAGCAGCAGATGCGCGCGGTGCAGCCTGAGCCGATCGACAATTACGAGGATTACGAAGAGGATAATTGGGGCGGCGAGGAGGACGATTACGAGGAGGAGTACGAGGCGAAGCCGCAGTACACTCGCTCTGAGAGTTCTCGCCCGAAGGCGCCTGTGGTCGAGTACGAGTACGAGGATGATGTGGAAGCTGATGCTTGGGCGGACGATGAGGCACCGAAGCCTTACCAGGCTCCTCGAGTGAATATCCCTGAGAAGACTAAAACTCCTGAGTACGAGGAGGAGCCTGGTTATTAGAAATTAATCGCTCGGTTGAAATTAATCTGGGATTTTTGGGGCGGGCTTGCGTGCCCACCCCAGACTTATCTGGGTTGATTTCTTGGGTGGGGGCGAGTTTACGAAATTATTGATTCTAGGCCTAGATGGTTGGAAAAACCCGCCCTTACAAATTGTCGTAGGGGCGGGTTTTGTCAGAGAGATCATTAATCATAAACATTATGAATCAACCCGCCCCCGCAAGGCGATCGATCAGAGTTGATTGTTTGGGCGGAAGCAGGTTTTGCCAGAAATATCGATCGCCCCAGTCCGTGATATCATGTCCGGTGATTTGATTTGCGATTGTTCGCTGTTTTGGGCGATCGGCAAAACGGTCGATTGCTTTCACCGCGATCTAAAGTATGAAAAAAGATATAGCTAAAAATTTTGCTTTTCGGTTAATAACTTATCTAATCTTTCCAATATTTCTATCTGCTACCAGTGCAGAAATTGTCTTACGAGTTGCGGGATACAAACCCTGGCAAATAGAAAATGTTGATGTTGCGGTCGAACCAAAAGGTAACTTTTTTACCAAAGACTCGCAACTTGGCTACAAGCATTTGCCGGGTAAATTCAAGGTGACACTTAACGGCAATTACTCATTTAATACAACTCATCTCAATAATAGTTTAAGAATAACACATCCCCTCAATACTTACAATTTATTATCGTCAAAAAAACCTGAAATTTGGATATTCGGCTGTTCTTTTACCTACGGTTGGTCATTGAATGACAGCGAAACTTATGCTTGGTTGCTGCAAGAGAAATTACCCAAATATGAAATAGTTAATTTTGGCGTTAATGGCTACGGCACGCTGCACTCGTTGATTCAATTCAAAGCAGCACTCAAACAAGGAAATAAACCCAAAATTGCGGTAATTGCTTATGCGGGATTTCACGACAGACGCAATACTTTGTTAAGGGCGAGAAGAAAGCAGATGGCTGCTTGGAATAAACTGGGTATTCTCTTCCAGCCCGATGCTAGGCTGAATGGAGAAAATAATTTTACCTACAAGATGGCAAAACTTGAATATCACGAGTTCCCGCTGATGCGGGTTTCTGCATTAAGCCATTTTTTGGAGGTTAATTACAATCAATTTGAAGAGGGATTGTACAAAAGTCACGAGGTTTCTAAGGCAATTATTGAAGAATTTAACCGTGTGGCTGAGGCTAATGGTGTTAAGTTAGTTGTGGCCGGAATTAATGCCGGTTCTGCTAAGATGTTGGAGGAGTTAAGTCAGGAGGGAATTGCTACGGCGGATATTTCAGTTGATTTGAAAATACCTGCCAATAATAATTTACCTCATGACCTTCATCCAAGTGCGATCGCAAATCGGCAATATGCAGAAAAGTTGGCAGGTTTTTTGCAAGGTACTGTTTTAAGGTAAGTTAACGGACCGTGAAGGCGCAAAGGGCGCGAAGGAAGAGAGAAACAAGAAGTTTATAAGTTATTTAGGGTTGCGAGAGTGATGGGATTATTGGATTTTGTTTCTTTTAAATTGCCTCGCAAGAGTTTGATTGATGCCTTTTTTCTGTTTTTAGTTGTTCTTGTAACAGTTGCAGTAACATCAATCTATGTATCCAGCGAACATACTTTTTATTGGTGGGATTACGCGGGATACAATACCGCTACAGTCAACACGGCAAATTTATTTAGAGACTCGCCAGATAAAGCATGGCGCGGAGTTATAGAATCGCTATCTAAAGAAAAAAACCTGTTAATTTCTCTGCCGTTAGTGCCGTTTATTCTCTTATTTGGCGAGTCTCGGCTGAGTTACATTCTCAGCGTATCCCTGATTTATGTGCTGCCGTTTCGCCTGTTGCTGGGGGCAATTTCGGCAAAGCTAATTCCCGTTTATCCGCGCCGGGTGTTTTGGTCAACTGTGCTGCTGAGTTTATTAATGCCGATGAGTTGGATACCGACTCTGCGGGGATATCTGGATACTGGGGGCTGTGTGTTTGTAGCCTTGGCAATTTGGGTTTATTTGCAGGATGTTAAGCTGAAATATTGGTGGAAAATCCCGTTAATTGGGTTTTTGCTGGCGGCGGCGATTCTGTTGCGGCGTCATTTTGCTTATAGTGCGATCGCATTTTTTGGTTCAGCGACTTTACAGGCTTTCATCGAGTTTATTGTACTAATATACCGTAGGAAATCGGCGTTGTCGTCTCCAAAAGACAAGGACGTAGCCGTGCCGTTTCCCTACAGATGCTTGTTTGAATCCGCTGTTAAATTGGGTTTAATAGCTGCAACTAGCTTAACTATTTTAATGTTGGTAGCGGGAGATTTTACTCACAGTGCTCTGACGGTTGACTACCGCAATTTGTATGTCGCTTGGAGTTTGCCTGTCAATGATATTTTAACTCGTTATGCGGATTTTTACGGTTTGGGAACTTGGCTGCTGGTACTGATTGGTTTTTCTGCGGGAATTCTCACCCGAATCCTGGTTCCGGCGGCGGCTATTTTTGTTTCGTTGTTTGGGGTTTTGTCGCTGGTTGAATGGCTGTTAGTTTTGCGTTACGGCTACTTGCACTATACAATTCATCTTACACCGATCGCACTTTTAGGACTATCCACATTTTTCTGGACAACTTGGCTGACACTCAAGGGAAAAGTCCGGTATTTCATGCTGGGCGCGGCGGGTTTGTACCTGGTTTTGAATGCCGCAGTCGGGTTAATTCCTCTCAAAATTGATTTGCCAAGACTGTTTGTGGGTAATTTTCCGCCGTTAGTGCGATCGGACTACGACGAAGTTGTAAAATTAGTAGAGTTTCTGCGAAAATTAGCACCGAATGAAGAACCGATTTATATTGCCGGTGCTTCTAACAGTTTTAATGCTAATATCCTGCGACAAGCTAACCGAAAATTAAACCCGCCGGAGGGTTGGTGGAAATTAAATACAATCGGGAGGCCGCAAATTGACTCGCGCGATACTTACCCGCTACCGGAGTTGTTGCAGTCACTATATGCGGTGATTGCTGTACCTTTTCAGCAGGTGTTACCGACTGACGAACAAGTTTTGCGATCGCACGAACAAGATGTTGTTAAAGTTGTGTACGATGCCTTTACTCAAAACTGGGAAATTGCCCGCGATTTCCAATTGCTACCGGAACAGTTTAAGCTAGCAAACGACGTGACTGTCAGGGTTTACCGGAGGATGCGGCCGACTGATACACCAACGGCAGTTAGGACTCTGGATGCGATGCAGCGGCAAATAGTCGATCGACCGGGTACGCAGTTAGATTGGATTAGTTTGCATCAATCAATCTACACAAGTGCCAATCATTCAGTCAGTCAAGAATCGGATAACTTATATAATATTGTAACTTATCCAATTAAAAATAGCAATAAACTCGATACATCTTTCCTGTATTTAGGTTCCATCTCAGACAAAGCGAAAGTTACCGGCAAACTCAATTTACCTAACAAACAATGTCCGGGAATTGCCCTGCGCTTGACTTTGTGGGACAAGCAAGGTAAATTAGTAGACTCAACAGAGATGGCTTATAGTCAAAAAAGTGCGATCGGCTTAAATCTATTAGTAGAGGGCAAAAATCCCACTTATCTGCTGCTTGAGGTATTCAGTACCAGCAAACAGGATTTAACAAACCAATGCCAACTGGAGATTAAGAATTTAGCTGTCAGTAGGTAAATTGAACCGTCAATGCACAAACATCAAAAATCCCACTGGTATTTTAATCTATCTCTATATACATTTGCCATCATCGGCTCCCTGATGGCAACTGGCTATATTTTCCCCATTGGAGGCAATTTCCCCGAAGTGCCGCCAATTCAATTTATGCTAAATCCTGAACTGTATAAAAATGATTATTACGTTCAGGAAATGGTGAAATTCAATCCCAGATACTACTATTATTATATCATCTATTTCCTCGCCCACTTAGGAACCAGCATTCCCCTAGCGCACTTTATTTATCAATTCCTAGCCTTTGGTTCATTTATCCTAGCTTGCTACGCAATTATCAATATCTACACTAATTCCAAACTGCCTGCTGCAGCGATGGCTTTTTTATGTATAGCCGCTTCATTTACAGATGTTGGTAACACCCTGATATTTTCCACCAAATCAGTACCCAGTACCTTCGCAATGGGTTTCGCAATCTGGGGAATTTACTTTAGTTTGCGCCACAAATGGCTGACCGGATATTTCTTTTTTGGACTGGGTTGTTTGCTGCAATTTTTAGTTGGTTTGTTGCCGGGATTGATGATGCTTCCCGTTTTAGTTATTCAATCTGTAAGACAGCGGAATTTCAAAACATTGATTTTGGCGATCGCACTTTTAGCAGGAATGGCAAGTATCGTTTACGTACCGATGTTATTAACAGGTACTACCAGCACTCACACTATCGGCAACGCCGAGTTTGTCTACATTCATGCGAAAGTCCGCAACCCCCACCACATCCTCCCGTCAAATTGGGATGTCGGGAATTGGTTCAACTTTATATGTTTCATAATTGGTGGCTTGCTGTGCATCAAAAATTCCGATTTATTGCGAAAAGAAGACAAAGTTAATTTTTATATAATTGTTGGTACATCCCTTTTGGGACTGTTTCTAAATTACATATTTGTAGAAATTTACCCGGTGGCTTTTATCGCCAAACTACAGTTAGCTAGAACCGTACCTTTTGCTCAATTAATTATATTTATTGCTGTTGCTTTGACGGTAGAGCGACTTTACAGAGACAAACAAATAGCTGTTAGCTTGTTGATGTTAGCTGTACTAACTTTGCCTTTTCGGGGCATCATTTTTCTACTATTATCAGTGTGGCAAACAAAAAAATACGTATTTACCAAACGATATAATATATTGTTGTGGATTTTAGCAGCAGCAACGGTAATTTTTAGCTTGATATATCCGCTGACTGATTCATGGGAAATAATAGGCGATCGAATAATTAGCATCCCAATCTTTTTCTCAATCCTCGCCTTCCCATTTATTTTAGAAGAAACATCCCTAGCTACATCTATAAAACAGACTCTAACTCACATATTAGCCTTAATAACTACCGCCACATTAGTTTTTGGAATAGCAGGAATTATGCCCAAACCTATATTAAATGTATTTCAAACAAGAGTTAATATTAATGCCGTTCCCAGGGACGACTTAAGCAGATTAGCGGTGAGATTTTCGCAAATTAGCAGCCGCGATTCACTCATATTAATTCCACCTTCAGTTACCAGCTTCCAGTTTTTCTCCGACAGAGCGATTGTCGTCAACTTCAAGAACTTTCCCTTTACCGAAAAAGGCATCAAAGAATGGCAAACTCGCATGGAAGCTGTTTTAGGGGTTCCCTTAAACCCGCAAATGATTTGGGGAGGAAATGACTTTTTTATCCGCCGCAGCAGTGCAGATTTAGTCAAAGTAGCCAGAAACTATCATGCCGATTATATCCTGACTCGTACTGACTGGCATCCAAATATTCAAGGGGAAATCGCCGACAAACAAGGCAAATGGATACTTTATAAAATTAGGTAATAGGTAATTGGTAAAACTTGTTAAATCTCAATTAGACTTTTATCTTAGTCTGCCGAGACAGATTTTGCTTGTCTGTAAGCAATTTGAAGAGCCGATTTATCTGCGTTAATCACCGTTAATCAGTTTTAATCTGCGGTTAAATATCAAAACCCGAATCATCAATAATTTCGCTAATTTGTTTGTCCACATAATCAGCATCCACATTCCGCGCCATCAACTCAGCTAAAATCCCCAAAGAAATCAACTGCACCGACAAAATTGTACACAAAATCCCAAAAAATAACAAAGGTCGATTCCCAATCGGCCCAAAATTCATCCCCGCTAAATTCAGAAACCAAATAATTATCAAATAACTCAGCGAAACAGTTCCAACCAAGCCAAAACACAATCCCAAACCTCCAAACAAATGACCCGGTTTGTGCAAATACTGCGTCGTGGCTAACACCGTCAACAAATCAATAAAACCCCGCGCATAACGTTCCCAGCCGTAATTAGATTTTCCGTGCTTTCGCGGATGATGTTCCACCACTACTTCCCCAATTTTAAACCCTAAATTGTTTGCTAAAGCCGGAATGTAGCGGTGCAATTCCCCGTACAATTTAATAGACTGCAAAACTTCCCTACGGTAAGCTTTAAAACCGCAATTCATATCGTGCATTTGCACCCCCGTCAGCAAACACGCAACGGCATTAAACAGCTTGGAAGGTAAAGTTTTAGAAAGGGGGTCGTTCCGCTGTTTTCGCCAACCGGAAACTAAATCAAATCCCGATTCTAAATGATGTAAGAATTTGGGAATTTCAGCGGGGTCATCCTGAAGGTCAGCATCGAGAGTAAAGATAATTATCCCTGCTGCATTGCGAAATCCTGCTGAAAGTGCGGCGGATTTGCCAAAGTTGCGGCGCATTTTAATCGCTTTAATTAGTTGGGGATGTTGGCTGGCTAAATCTGTGATTTCTTGCCACGAATAATCGCGGCTACCGTCATCTATGAAAATGACTTCGTAACTGTGAATTGCTGTTTGGAACATGACAAGTTTAATTTTTTCAAACAGTAATTTTAGGGTAGCTTCTTCGTTGTGAACTGGGATTACGAAGCTGAGATGTTTTGGCATAGGGCTATTCTATTTCATTTGTGTTGTAAATGAGGTTTTTTTATTAACCGCAGAGGGCGCAGAGGACGCAGAGGAGGAGAAAGAGAGGTTTTTTAGTTTTTATTGATAACTTGGGAGTTTCGCAAGGCTACCCAACCTTTGCGGTTTTTAAAGGAGGCATAGGCGGTCAATAATTTATCTGTTGGTAATGTTTGAATGTATCCTCTCCAAGCTGCGAATTCGTAGGAAGGGCCAAACAGTTTAACTAAATCTGGGCGCGGAAATCCGGACATGGCAAAACCTCGAACGACATTTTCTTGGTTGAGAATGGCAATACATTTTACATTGTTTTCGGGGTCTCCTACCCAGCCAATTACTCTCGCTGCTGTTGGTGCAAGTGTGGTGGCTGTATCAAAATATCCGGGTACTCCGTCTTTGGGCGCTGACAGTAAATTTGGGTCGATTTTTGTGTCTAATGCTGCACAGAAATTGTGTTTTTTAATATCTCGGTTAAATGGCACTAAGTTGTTAGTTTTTAATGCGTCAATTAATCCGATAAAAGCGGCAGGTTTGTTGCCTACGCGGTCTTTAATTAGCGTTACGTCGGTGATGCCTAATTGCAGTGATAATGCTACTAACGGTTGATAGGTTGCTCTGCGGGCGATCGCCATTGCAGTTTCGCCTCCCACCCCGTACATTAAAATAATCGCAACTGTCGCGACTGCAAACAGCGGTGTCAGCCAACGCCCTTGAATTCTTGGTGTTGGCTGCAACTCGCGCACCCACAATACTGTCAGCACAATTGTGCTCATCCAAAACAAAGCTGGGAGTGTGGCGTAGCGGGAAGCGGTGGCCTGTTCCACGCCAAATCCCGATCGACTAACCGCGGCCATTAACGCCGTTTGCAGCGTGTAAAGTTGGATTGATAGCCAAGGCAGCCAATCCGGGCGATCGACCTTTTTTACAAATAGCCAATAACCCACAAAACCCGTCACTGCAATCAAACCAATTATACCAATAATTGAAGCAACAATAATATTTTCGCTAAAAATACCGCCGAGATAAGTGGGAATATATTCGAGAGTTTTGAGGGGGTTAATTTTAGTTAAAGAAGGGTGATGAGATGGAGTTTTATAAGTTAAAAAATAAATACCAATCACTGCAATCGAAGCAATGAAATACAAATAAGTTATTCGCCGAGGAAACCGCAGCACAACAGCAGCCGCACACAATATCGGCCACAAAGCTAAAGGAGTGCTGTAACTAATACAGCCTAAAACGCCAAAAACAATGCTGCCAATTACCCACTTATTTTGTAACTGCGGGGGTGGGCACGGGGGCACGGCCCCTAAAAACTCGTTCCCCGGCTCTGCCTGGGAATGAAGATCAGGAGGAAGAGCCTTCCTCTTATTTAACAAAACTGTCGCATAGGATTGCAAACAAAATATCGAACAAATTACAAATAAATTAGCAATTATCCAGTGAACGCCGCTGAATCCCCGCATCCAATTGTGAGCCGCCGCCGGAGTAAAATTAAAAATAGAAATGCAAAGGAGTAGGGAAATAAATTGCAGCGGAAAACGCCTCAATTTTAACGGCAGCAGAGCAATTAATACGTGGCACTGAATCCAAGCCAAGAACCAGGCAACTAAACATAAACCAATATTTGAACCTTGGGTAACAGCTATATTCAAACCATAAATAATTGCCGGAATTAAGACAAAATGCTCGTTCGCCCGAAAAATCCAATTAAAAGGATTTTTAGAGAAACCGTCTACTGAATAAAAATTCCACGTCATCCACCAATAATCAAAATTAGACAAGTCTCCCGCTTGGGATATCAAGTACAAAATATATGATGCTGGTATTAGAATCCCGAGAACTGATGCGGCAATTAAAATATATTGTTGCTTGATTTTCATGGATTCAGACATGGGGAGATTTTTAAGGGGTAGGGGCGAGTTTAGGTGAGAAACTTTGCATATAACAGGTAACTCATGAACAAAACCCGCCCTCGCGTTTTGAGTTTTCCTCAATTTTTTATTTCACTTCTCTTCCCAGCATTTGTCTGAGCCCTTGCCGCCAGTGGGGAGGATACGTGCCTAGAAGTGCTGATATTTTTACTGTAGAAAGGACAGAAAAAGCGGGACGTTTTGCGGGTGTCGGATATTCGGAGGTTGTGATGGGAATTACGCGCTGAATTTTTAGGGGAAAGCCGAGTTGTGCTGCTTCCTCAAAAATGGCGATCGCAAAATCGTACCAACTACAAACTCCGCTGTTAGTGTACTGGTAAGTCCCAAAACTTTCTGGTCCAAGCCGAGGAATAATTTGCGAAATTGCCTCCGCTAAATCGCCCGTCCAAGTAGGACTTCCGATCTGATCTGCTACTACTCGAATTTCTTCCCTTTCCTTTCCCAACCTCAGCATGGTTTTGACAAAATTACCTTTGCCGCCATTGCCGTAAACCCAAGCGGTTCTAATAATAATATGTCGGTTTCCCGCTTTCCGAATTGCTTCCTCGCCTGCTAATTTAGATTTGCCGTAAGTTCCCAGCGGGTTCGTAGAATCTGTTTCCAGATAAGCAGAACCGTGGCTGCCGTCAAATACATAGTCAGTGGAGAAGTGAATCAAACTTGCTCCCAGTTTTTCGCATTCTTCTGCGAGAATTCCGGGTGCAATACCGTTGACTGCGTTTGCTAATTCCGGTTCGCTTTCTGCTTTGTCTACCGCAGTGTAAGCACCCGCATTGACTACTAAATTCGGTTGAATTTCAGCCATTGCTTGACGGATGCTTTCGGGTTGGGATAAGTCGAGGTGAGTGCGATCGAGCGCAATTACCTCTCCAGAAGATAATAAAATCGGCTGCAATTCTTGAGCTAGCTGTCCGCTGCCACCTGCGAGTAAAATTTTCATGATCAAAACACTTGAGCTGTTTTCAATGTTTGTCCCGCTTGGTCTTTAGCTGATAAGATTGGTTGGGCACCATCTAGCGGCCAGTCGATCGCCAAATCGGGGTCATTCCACAGGAGACACCGCTCGTGTGCAGGTGCATAATAATCTGTAGTTTTGTACAAAACTTCAGCAGTCTCCGAAACCACTAAAAAACCGTGTGCAAATCCGGCCGGCACCCAAAATTGCCGTTTATTTTCTGCACTCACCAAACACCCCACCCACTTTCCGAAAGTCGGCGAACTTTGTCTAATATCCACCGCTACATCAAATATTTCGCCAGCAACTACCCGCAGCAATTTGCCTTGAGGCTGCTGTATTTGGTAGTGCAAACCGCGCAGCACATTTTTAGAGGATTTGGAATGATTGTCTTGAACAAATTCTGCCGTCACACCTGTTTTTTCGACAAAAGCTTTGTGATTAAAACTCTCAAAAAAGAAACCGCGATCGTCTCCGAAAATTTTTGGCTCAATGATCAGAACTTCCGGTATTTCAGTAGATATAACATTCATAGTGGGCTGTATTGCGTGATAAACTCCTACCCAGTCTAGGCTATTTTACTATGAAAACTGACACATATCTCAAAAAATTGTATGCCAACCGCTTTGATTCCCGACAAATGCAAGCGAAGGTGGCACTCTGGAAAGTTTTAATTGACGATTTTTTACAAAATTATGTTCCTCCCCACTCAGCAATTTTAGATATTGGCGGCGGTTACTGCGAGTTTATAAATCAAATTAGGGCTGAAAAAAAATGTTTGATTGACCTCAATCCCGATTCAAAGTTATTTGCAAATCCTGATGTGAAGGTGCTTAACATTGATGTGTTAAATTTGGGCGATAAACCTGCTTTTAGCGCAGAATTTGACCGGATATTTATCTCTAACTTTTTTGAACATCTCCGCAATAAAGAAGAACTAATCCAAATTATCTCATTTTGCTTTGAGGCGCTTAAACCAGGGGGTTCTCTCTTAGTTGTCCAACCAAATTTTAAATATTCTTTCAAAGAGTATTACGATTTTATCGATCATCAATTACCGATTACCCACTTATCGCTGCAAGAACTGTTACAAACCGTTGGCTTTGAAATCGACCTAATTATACCCAGATTTTTGCCATTTTCGACTAAAGGCAGACCGGCATCGCCCTGGCTTTTAAAAGTTTACTTAAAATTGCCTTTTTTGTGGCTGTTTTTGGGAGGCCAAATGTTTGTTAAAGCATCAAAAACAAACAATAGAGGCAGATCCTCATGACAGGCATTCCCAGTCATATCCAGGCAGAGAGATACATCTGCGTTTATCCGCGTTGATCCCCCTGCATCTGCGGTTAAAAAATCCCTACAAAATGGAACTTAAAACCACCTCATTAGCAGCAATCCAATTATAAATATCCTGCAAAGCTGCTTCCGGCCCAATAACAGGGCGCCATCCTGTTTTCTCCATCACCCTAGAAGAATCAGTAATAAAAATCGGAATATCCCCCGCGCGTTCCTCCAAAACAGGATGAATGGGAATCGATTTACCCGTAATCTTTTGGCACAAATCAGTTGTCTCAACCAAAGAAAGACTGTTGCTCAAACCGCCGCCAACATTAAAAACTTCGCCATCAAATTCAGGAAAATGTTCTAACTGATAATTAACTAACCTCAACAAATCTTCTACGTGCAGTAAATCCCTAACCTGCTTCCCACTGCCGCGAAAACCGATATAATTCAGCGACTTTTGAAAATAGTGAGCCGCCACCCACAAACCGCAAACTCCCTGATCGACTTTACCCATTTGCCAAGCACCAGTAATTAACCCGCAGCGGTTAATAATTGCCGGCACATTGTATGCTTCCCTGTACTCCTCAATCAGCAATTCCGAAGCTAATTTAGTTGCTCCGTAAAGCGAACGGTGTCCTTTTAAAGGGAAGTCTTCTGATATGCCCAACTCGGATATACCAGGTAAAGTTTGCTCAGGAGCGATCGCAAATCTATTCGGCAACTCTAACAGTTTAACAGACTTGACACTGGCGATCGGATAAACCCGACTCGTAGACAAAAACAGCAAACTCGCACCCGTTTGTCTCGCCAACTCCAAAACATTCACAGTGCCCAGTAAATTCGTCTGCAAAACGTACTGAGGCGAACTAAAACCAGCCAGCACAGAAGGCTCCGCAGCACAATCTATAATGCAGTCAGCATTTAGTGCAACTGGATCTAAATCTGCCGCTGTGCGAATATCCCCGTAAACAAACTGAATACCGCAACTTTTAAGCCGAGGCAGATTCAATTCTGAACCCCGGCGACGCAGGTTATCTAAACAAATTATTTGCCATTCCGGGTGCAGTTTCTTCAGGCCAATTGCCAAACAACTGCCGATGAAACCCGCCCCCCCCACAATTAAGATTCTCTCAGGCATTCACTTTTAACTTTGCTATCTTTCTAGTCCGGTGGTAGTCGCCGCGAGAGAGATGTTTTTCCAGCCAGACATACAAGACAATAAACAAATACCGACTGCCCATCTCTTTTATTTTCAGCTTAGAAATACCAGCCGTCCGATTGTACCACCTCAGAGGAATCACCGTATAGGAAAAACCCCGGACAATTGCTTTTAAAGGCAGTTCCACTGTCAAATTAAAATGGTGGCTCAAAATCGGTTGCACGCCTTCAATCACTTCTCTGCGGTAAATTTTAAAAGCATTGGTGACATCGCTGTAGCGCAAGCCGAAAATACTTTTGACAAACCAGTTTGCTAAGCGGTTAATTGCTAACTTGTGAATTGGATAATCAACCACAAAGCCACCTTTGATAAAGCGGGAACCAAAAACGCAATCATATCCTTCTTGCAGCTTGCGGTATCCTGCTACCAAATCCATCGGATCGTCGGAAGCATCCGCCATCACAATAGCTGCAGCATCTCCGTCAAATTCCGCCAAACCCCGTCGCACCGCAAATCCGAAACCGTTCGGAGGTTGATTGTTGATGTATCTAACGGTGGGAAAAGTCTCTGACAACTCCTGGCAAATATCAATAGTTCGATCGACACTGTTGTCATTCACAATCAAAATTTCGTGCGGAATGCCTTCTAAATCGAGCGTCTGGGCGATCGCCCGCACAGTACCGTACAAACAGCCCTCCTCATTGTGGGCTGGTATTATCACAGAAATTTTCACTCCTCATCCTCCGCGCAACTGGACAAACTGGTTGTCAACAGGATTATACACCCAAGCTTTAATTTCTGTTTGGGTGATCGGCAAATTATTATCCGACAAATCAACAGCCCACCTTGCATTATTGTATAACTCAGATTTTAAACTCTCAGCAATGTCGGGACTGTCCAAATTTACATAAGCGTTAGCAAAAAAAGATTTTTTGTCCCCGACAGATAGCAGTACAATATTCGGCTGTTGCAATTTTTCTGGCAAAACCGCCCAACCAGCAGCCTTGACAGCATCATTTTGCTTAACCGTCAAGGATTTATTGCTGGTTTGAGGTTTGTCTAAATAGCCGTACACTTTCTCGGTATTAGAAATAAACTCTATATTTTTCGCGAACTTGATCCAACCTATTTTGTCGATAATTGCAGCGCCTTCTCTTACCAGCCAAGTTTTTTTGCTCAGCACCCTCAAACAGCTTTCCGGCGAATTTTTGAAAAACTCCGAGGGTTCCAGATAGTTAATTAACTGCAAACAATTTTGAGCGCCTTGTTTGTAAAGAAGCGCCGATCTAGTTTGGGCGATCGCCTGTTGAGAGTTAACAATAATTGTAGCAATTAACAGCCCTGCTACTACGCGATAAATAAATTTATAATTACTCCTTAACGTTGCTTGTGTTTCTTGATAATTACCTCGAACAAACAATTGCCCTAGCTGAACCAAAGCAATTAAGAGCAAAATCGAATTAGTGGTATATCTAGACGATTCAAGCGCCTGAATTGCCCCAAATTCTGCCCTCCCAGCCGTAATAAACAAAGAAGATAAAACCGAAAACAACCCTATTGACAGCCAAGGTAAAGCCTGATATTGCAATCCTAAAGGAATTGTGGAATGGGCATCTTGCCGTAATCCTAAATGAATTGTGGGATGGGCATCTTGCCCGTCCAGCGTCGCAGCCTGAACCACGTTCATAACTGAGTTGGGATTGCTATAGCTTTCAGCAATATCATTGCTATCTGTGATTCCGAGGGGCGAAGGAATCGCCGGGACTTGAGGTTGCTTTTGGAAGTTAGCATTCACAGATGAAGCTAGCGAACTTGATACAATTTTTTTTCCAAAATAAACTACAAAAAATATAAAATTTGCCAAAATTACCAATCCTACAAATGCCGAAATTCCCGGCGAGCGAACAATTGGCGAACCCAGCAAGCTTAAAAAGTAATCAATAACCACAAGCGGCTTATTCAACAATGAAATAATACTTGCTTTCCGACTAGGATGATAATCTATTGAGTAAACCGCACAAGTTGCCACAAACAGCAGCATCCAGGCGATCGCTCTTTTTCGTTTCTGCGCTGTATTTCCCTTCAAAGCCACCACAGCCGGAATCGCAGCCAACCAAGACAGCAAGCCTTGAGCGAGCGAAAAACTCGCAACAAAGCAGAATACAGCAGCAATAGAGATTCTAATATTAGGCACTAATTTGTGAGGTGAAACCAGCCCATAAACCGCAGTTACAAAACACAAATTTACGAAAAACCAAGCTAATTGAAACCCCCAAAGCCAGTTTTCGTGCTGAACTAGAGAGAAAACCAAAATACAAGTTAAAATATTAGCTAAATGCCACAGATCATCCGCGATATTCTTAACTGGCATCGAGGATAACTTGTACATAGCGATAAAAGTTATCGCAGCCAAACCTATGCTGAGACACAACTGATAATTAATATTCCATCGGGAAGCAAAAGCCAGCACCGCAATAATTATTTTAGGGAAAAGTATGCGGTGGTTGCTGTGCAAAGCCGAAAAATCGTTAAACGTTACATTTCCCGCAGCTATTTTTTCAAAAAGGCTAGCTAACCTCCACTCGTCATCAACGGGAACGTTAACGCTAAAATTCGCTACAAATCCGATTAACAACAGGACAGGAATCAGATATAGAGTAAATAAGATTAATTTTTTCATCAATGTGCGATCGCACCGATTGCCATCACCATTTTATATCAACCCGGCTTAAATACCCTTTATTTTTTTGTCAGCGAAGGACGTTCGGCGAAGCTCAGTCTAGCCGCCGACGAAAGTTTGACTTTTGAGGGGTTTTAACCACCTAATTTGATCGAGGAGGTGGTATTTACTTATAGCGGTAAGGTGCGCTAGGCGCACCCTACTTCTTGATAGCGGTTAACCGAATTACTTAATAGTCTTGAACGTATCCATTTTCCCTGTAAATCGGTTGATAAACATCTGCAAAACAGTCCGCTTGCCGATATTGATATTAGAACTCACCGACATTCCCGACTGCAAGTTAACCTCCACTTCATTTGCCTTGCCCTTGTTCAAAACAAACTTCTGATTTTTGAGCTTAATTTTGGTTTTGAAAGCGTAGTATTTCCGCAGTTCAGTAGGAGGCTCAGCATCGCTACTAATCTCTATCACTTCACCCTCAGCAGTACCAAACTCCATCGCCGGGAAAGCTTCTACATTCACTTCCACAGGCACGCATTGGTATTTCGTCAAACCCAGTTTCTCTCTGTTAACTTCCTTCTCTGGACAAACGCAACTTTTACCTGTTTCGCAGTCAATCTTTTCTCCGTCTAATTGCTTGCCGTGATACTTCTCCAATTTAGCCCGCTTCTGTCTCAAAGCATCCAATACCAGAGCCACATTGCTGTTTTCCAGGTAAACAACTGCTTCCAGACCGTTTTCGTCATCCAAAACCTTGAGCAGCTTTTCAGTTTGCTGCGCTTCGTAATAAGCTTCTTCGCAGCGTGCTGGGCGCGGTTCGCCCGGTTTCACCACCGAATTAATAATGGATTGGCATATCGGATCTTTCGCCATATCCAACTTAGCTTTCTCCTTCGTAGAAGGCTTCAAATCAAAGATTACACCCGATACGGGAGCCTTCATCACTTGAGTGTCGCGGTTTTGTTGAGCCTTTTCTAGCTGAGCGTTCACCTCGGACAGCTTTTTCAGGTTTTCCACTTTGAAGCGACTTAGCTGAGAATCGCTGCTGGCAATTTGTTTCTGGTTTTCAGCAATTTTGGTATAAAGTTCTTTCGCCCAGGAATCCTTGGTGTTTTTTAACTGTTCTTGGGCGCGGTTGATAGACTCCTGAATGCGCGCTTGCTCTCCTTGGTGACGCTGTATTTCAGCAGTAATTTTTTGAATGTCACCTTGACGCGCGTTAATTTCGCCTCGGCGCGTATTGATTTCACCGAGGCGCGTGTTAATTTCGCCTTTGCGAGAGTTGATTTCACCTTCCCGCTGCTTGATTTGATCTTGCTGTTTGAGAACCTCGCTTTGGCCTCTGAAAACATCTTGTTCTTGACGTTCTTTTTGCAGTTCAGCAATGGCTCCTTCCTCCACCAAGGGGGCGAGTCTGCCTAGAATGTTTTGATTCGACTTCAATACTTGTTGGGATTTCGCTAACTGTTCTTGGGCCAAATCTTTCTGAGCTAGGGCTGATTTTACTTGCTCTTGCGAAGAAGCTAACTGCTGCTGAGCATAATTTAATTGGTTCTGGGCAAAACCCAATTGTTGCTGTGCCACTGTCATTTGATCGCCGGCGGCTTTCTCAGCATCCTGAGCTTGCTTCAGTTGTTTTTCCAACTCCTGAACTTGGCCTTGAGCAGCAGCAACGCGAGACAGAAATTCCGATCGATAATTAACATAAAGTCCTTGCTGGGCTGCATCAAAATTTCCGCTAGCTCCCCGATTGAGGTACAGTTCGTCAATCAAAGCTTGCAGCACTTGATTTTGTGCCGTGAGGCTCTGTCGGTCCTTGATTGTTGATTCTAGGTTAGAAGGAACAGGGCCTTGAATTTTGCCGTTGACAACATCTTCGTAAAATTTATTTTCCTTTTCCAGAGCTTCTTTAGTTTTCTGTATCGATGTTAAATCGGCACTGGGTGCAAGGGGGTTGAAAGTGAGCAGAGGCTGGTTTTTTTCCACACGATCGCCATTTTCAACGTGAAGTCTCACCACAGCGCCCGTAGCAGGTGCTTGGATGTCTCTAGCACCATCTTTGAGCTCTAATTGCCCTACAGCGGGGACAGCTTGCTCTACGCTAGCAAAATAAGCCCAAACTACAGCAGAAGTGGTCATCAGCATGATCATCCACAAAAACAAGTGCGACCAAATCGCTGGTTTTTCGAGAATGACTGGTTGCTCAGAAAGTATTAACGATTTCATAGCCATTTGTTAGTTCTCAGTTGTTAAGCGTTAGCGAGCGGTTGTGAGTTGTTAGATATTAGGTATTCGAGGACTCTTGTTGTTGGAAGAGGCAGTAGTAACGCCCTTTAAGAGCCATTAATTCTTTATGAGTTCCCCGCTCGACTACCGAACCTTGATCCATCATAATAATTAGATCAGCGTTTTGGATTGTAGTCAGGCGGTGAGTAATGAAAAACACCGTGCGGCCGGCGAAAGCTTCTGCTAAGTTATTGCAAACTTGGCGTTCGGAATGGTAGTCGAGGGCGCTTGTAGCTTCGTCCAGAATCAGGAGTTTCGGGTTTTGCAAAATCGTGCGGGCGATCGCCAAACGCTGCCTTTGACCCCCAGAAAGCGACGCACCCCGCTCTCCGACTATCGTATTGTAGCCAGCAGGCAAGCCCATAATAAAATCGTGAGCTACCGCTAATTTCGCAGCTCGCACAATCTCATCCGTACTCGCATCGGGATTACTAAGAGCAATATTTTCCTGTACGGAGCAGTTAAACAGCAAAGTATCTTGCAATACCACCCCTAGTTGGCTGCGGAGCGAGTACAGTTCCACCTTAGAAATGTCGTACCCGTCAATAAAAATCCGGCCCGACAGCGGCGGATAAAGACGCTGTAACAGCTTCATCGCCGTACTTTTACCGGAACCGCTTCCCCCGACAATTCCCACAAAACTGCCAGCGGGAAATTCCAAATTCACATTAGCCAATTGCAGTGGACCGCTCTCGAGGAATCGGAACGAAACCTCCTCATAAGTAACCTGCCCTTGAATTGCCGGCAGCGGGATATTGCTGCGGTCTTCATCGCTGGTTTCCGTCGGCGTATCGACAACATCCTTAAGCATATCGATCGACATCGATACTTCTTGGAAACTCTGCCACACGCTTACAAAACGCAGCAGCGAACCAGTCACGTTCCCGGAAATAATTCGGAAAGCAATCAACTGACCCAAAGTAATCTCATTTCCCAGTACCAAATAAGCTCCTACCCACAACTGAGCTAAGTTACCCACCTGGTTTAAAAAGCCGCTAATCGTACCGGCAGTAGTCCCGGTGATAATTGTTTTAAAACTGGCTGTAATGTATTTTGCGTAGCGGCTCGACCATTCCCAGCGGGATTTCAATTCAATATTTTGAGCCTTAACAGTTTGAATCCCGCTGACTACTTCCACTAGATAGGATTGAGAGTCAGCAAAACGGCTGTTTCTTTGTTTTATCAGGCGCAGCACCAGCGGATTGATTAGAACAATCATCAGCCCCAGTATCGGTACCACTGCCAAAGATACTGCCGTTAGCTGCACGCTGTAAGAGAGCATAACGGCGACGTAAACCACCGAAAATACCGCATCGAGAACCACTGTCAGAGCTGTACTCGTCATGAATTCCCGAATCTGGCCCATCATGCTGAATTTGTAAACCAGATCTCCCACGCGCCGGTTGTCAAAGTAATTCTGGGGCAGGCGGAGCAAGTGGTCGATTACCTCCGCACTCAATTTGACATCGATGCGGTTTGAGGTGTCTATAAACAAAAAGGTACGCAAACCGTTGAGCAGTCCTTCAAACAGGGCAACACCTAACAGAAATGCCCCCAAAATATCCAAGGTGTCAATGCTGCGCTGACCTAATACTTTATCAATAATTATTTGGCTGATTAATGGGTTGGCAAGACCAAATAACTGTACAAAAAACGAAGCGAGCAATACCTCAAAAAACACTGTCTTGTGTTCCATGAGGGCCGGCACAAACCACCAGAAGCTGAACTGCTCTTTTTGCTCAACTTGCGGAGCTTGCAGCAGCAGGACTTCTCCTGATTCGCCCCAGATTTCTTTAAACTGAGGTATCCGCTTCCGCATCAGCCCCTGTTCGGGCGTGGCGAGCACCAATTCTTGCTCGGTGATGCTGTAAATAATGGCAAAGCTATCTTGCCATTTAATCATTACGGGGGCTTTGATGCGGTTGATGGCTTCTGCTGGCACTTGCGCCAATTGGGGCGTCAGGCCGATGCTTTGGGCGATCGCCCCGCAGGCTTGCATACTGATAGAACCAGCGGTTTTTAACTGATTTTCTAGAACTTTGCGGATGATATCTCGACGAAATTTGAGGCCGAAATACTTGCTCAACATCTGGAAGCAAGCTAGCGGACTGTCAATCTGCCCTTTGGCGCGGAAAACTGGGTATCTCCCCGCATCCTTTGGTTGGTCGGTTGGGGGTTCTGGGGGACGCTCTGGGGCGTCTATAACCGTGATCGATTTTCCGCCGGGCGGCTTGAGCCCTGGGCCTACTATATCTGGCGTGGGATTTAATGGGTCTGTTTCTTGAGGTTCTGGGGGTTCCCGGAAGCCGACCAAGCGGGCGCCGAGGCGACCTTCTACTTTTAAGGATTTGGCTGCGTTTTCCACAGAGAAGCGGCTGCCCGTGGGAAAGTCGCCCAAGACGCCGCTGCTGACAAGCCAAACTCGATCGGCATCTAGCTCTTTGGCGATGTCTTGAGTTTTTTTGTTGCCGTTTGGCACGTTGACAACTGCCGCGTCTTGCCAAGCTTGCAGGGTGAGTTCCTTGAGATTGGAAGTGCCGTCGGCTTGGCGCTGCAACTCCAGGCTCAACAGTTCAAATACTTCGCTCAAGGAACAGTGTTCGCGAAAGGCTTCTCCAAAGGTCGGCTGTTTTTCCAGTACGCTCAGGAAATCTTCGGCAGGTAGGACGATCGCGATCACATCTGTAGAAGCGATTGCCGTCTCGCAGGGAACCCCCCTGAGCAAGCCAGCCCAGCCCAGGATTTCCTTCGACTGCACCAAGCGTAAACTTACGTGGCGCTGCGAGCGCTGGTCAAAGCCCAGCAGCCGGGCCTGGCCTTGATAGATAATTGCCACCTGAGTCGGCATTTTTTCCCGTTCAAACAGGGGCTGCCCCGTCCGGTAGCCGAGGAGTTGGCATTTAGCCACCAAGGCTGACAGAGCCGTCTCTGAGAGTCGGTCAAAGGGAGGTGTTTTAGCTAGGAAATCCTGAATTTGGGAGAGGGAAACAGCGGAAGAAGTCATCCGATTTTAGATTTTAGATTTTAGATTTTAGATTGAATCCACAGATGAATCCGGAGGCTTTTTGTTAGGATGCTACGCTTTTTAAAGTCTCCACGGATAAATCCGGGGGCCCCAGACGAAATTGCTTTCGGTCATGATATTGAAGACACGGAAGAGAGGGGCTGTAGCGGGCCTATTTGCGAGATTTGTTCGGCGAGCCAGCTTTCAAAGAGTTCGTTAATCAAGTGCAGCCGCATCGATTCATCGAGCTGGGCCGGCATGAACTTTTCTAGTCGAATAATTACCATCCATTCTGCCAGAGGACGTGGCGTCCAGAGTTGATTTGGCTGGCTGACGGACAAAAGTTTGCTGATTGCCGGGTGGGGCTGGCTCAGGGGTACTGGGCCCAACAAGCCGCCTGACTTGGACTCGGGCCCTTCGGAATACTCGCGGGCCACTTCTGCAAAGGTTTGTTCCCCTTCGAGGATGCGAAAGTAAAGTTCGTTTGCCAGTGCTGGATTTTTGGTGCGTACCAGGGAATAGACTACGTGGTCTAGGCTGGCTTTGCGCGTTAAAAAATAATTATCTACTTTAGGTCTCCAAGTGGCTTGCTTAAATTTTTCAATCAGCAAGGGCCTCACGGCCATCTCTTGAAGTTCTTCTTCCGTCATGTTTTGGCTGCGCAGCCAAGCTTCTTTAGCTTCGGGGGCTGTCAGTTGGTGTTGTGCCAGAAAGTTCTCGACGGCGGATTTGCGTTCTTCGTCGCTGCAACTAAAGGATGCGATCGCTTGGTCTACTATTACACCCCGCAAGAATTGCGGCATTAACTGGTACCGCTTCAGGAGCGATGGCATATCCTGAGCTTGCAGTAATTTATCGCCTATTTGAAAAAGTCCTGTCATTTTTTTATCTCCAACTGACTTGCGCTTCCCCTTTTAATTTAGCTGTGGCAGGAAAAGAGCGACAACCACTAACCCCTCGATTCCCCGATGATAGCAGACCGTAAGTGGGCTAGCGCTATTGCTGTCTATTTCTTGACGCTCTGCCTAGCGAGGGGTTCCCCGCGGGTCTCAGAATGGTAGCGGGATGCGAGAGTGGGAGAGTGGGAAAATCTTTACTTCTGCCATCTTCCTTCTTGACTCAACATCCATCCGTTAAATCCCGTACACTGCTTAGTTGCTGAACTTCCTTCTTCCTTCACTCTCGGAATAGTCTTTCAAAGAGTGTTCCGAGTTGGGTCGAGCAAGCGCGACTGTCGAGATATTTCGGGTTTGCCGCCATTTTTTGCTGGATTCGATCGCGGTAGTGCTGGCGCAGTTCTGGGTTGGTTCCCAGTGCTGTGCTGAGCTCTAAATAAGAGTTCTCGCTGTTTGCTACCAGTTCCGGAATTAGCAGTTCTTCGAGCACTGCGGCTGATTGTCGCGATCGAGTTGTTTGCCCTTTTCTTACCACTACAGGCAACCCCACCAACAGCGCTTCTGCCGCATAGCAGGCACTGCTGTATGGATAGGAGTCTAAATATATATCAGCCAATTCCAGACATTTTATGTAATCGGCGCGAGATGGCAGCGCTTTAATAACAACTAAGCGTTTTTTGTCAACCCCAAATTCGGCAAAGAGCGATCTAATTTGTTTGTAAAAAGGCACCGTCGGATAGTTTTCATTGCCGGAACTAAAGGGATACAAAACTAAAATAGAATTTGGTACCGCCGCAATAATTTTTGCCCAAGTTTCTCTCAATTCTGGGATAATTGTAAAAGCTTGAGCGCCGGACATGAACACTACAGATTCCTCGGTGGCTCCCCAACTGCTGCGAGTCGGTTCAACTCGGGCAGGTCCTGATTCTACAGTATAGCTTAAACAAACTCCCGAGCCTTTTAAAGTAATTAATTTTTCGCGATACTCTGCTGCTGCGCCTGCTGGCAAGGTCAAATCTCCGGCAATGAAATAATCGATATTTCGGCTTCCGGTGGTTGCGGGGGTTGATGCACCGGTAGCTATTTGCACCCGCGCTAGTCGGTGCAGGCACAGCAGCGCGCTTGGTTGAGAAGTGTTGGTAGTATTGGTGCAGATTAGCAGAATATCTAAATCGTGCGATCGCATTTCTCGAACTTGATTGGGCAAATCTTCTGACATTTGCACCAGTTTGTCGGCGCAATTTTCGCAATATTTCCTCAGTCGCTCGTCTTGTACCTGGAAATGGTACACGATAATTTCAAATTTGTTTCTGTCTAAATATTCACAACTCGTAATTGCTGCACGATTCTCGAATTCATCACTAATTTTATCAAGCAAAAAGCCAACTCGTATTTTAGTTGTTTCCGATTCTTTTTGAATAAAATTCCATTCAATTTGACAGCCGATAGTCTTCAAATAAAATTCCAGAATATCCGCTCGATGACTCAATACATTCAGCAAATTTGCTTCGCTCAAGGACAAAGCTTGGAAGCTAACTTTTTTCGCAATAAAAGCCGCCAAATAACGCCACACTTCTGAATCTGGAAAACTGGCGATATTAGCAGCGACATACTTGATTAACTGCTGGAAATATTCAGAGTACCTTTCTATTTCCCAGTTTTGTTTAAAATAACCGGGAGACTGAAATATAAATTTCAAAAAGTCGTCAAAAAACCACTGGGGAATCGCTGCATTGTTATACTCAAGTGGCAACTGATAAGCGTCGCGGTACAGCATCGCTGCGAGGAGATATTGAATCTTATCGGCAATTTCCCCTCCTTCAGCAAGTTTCGAGGATAACTGCTGGACAAAACTTTGTTCTTCCTCAGTTAAAGTTTCATTTTTGAGGGCGCTATCTAGGAGCAATTTATGAGCTTTCCCCATGTCTTTCGAGTAAGCACTTTCTAATTTTTTCGCTGGCAAATTCAGCCAATATTCAGCTAGCTGTTGGCGGTATTGGCGCAGTTGCGCGAGAATAGGCTGTTTTGATGGCAATTTATTGTATTGCTCAAGCAGTGCTGACAATTCAGATAAACTCGGCTGGGTTCTCAATGCCAACTTTTGGCGAATTGTCTGTTTGATTTGTTGATTCAAGAAACTGTAATCAGGACTATTTAGTAGTTTTTTGTAAAATCTGACTACATCCTTATGATTTTCCCCAGCCGCGAAGTTTTTCCAAGTTTGTTGTTCGGGATGAATCCGCAGTGAGGACAGTTTTTTATCTACAAATCCGATATGATAGTTGCCCATGATTCGCCACCACATATCTAAGTCTACATACTGAGATAATCCCGAATCAAATAATCCTATTTCTTCAAAGACTCGCGCGGCTATTAAGACGGTACTAGGTTCGCCAATTTTGTTTATCGGGTTGTTCAAGCAGTTAGTATCAGCCAGTAATTCTTTTCCGGGCTGAATAGATTTTAAATTTGACCAACTTTTATGCAAATCTTTAATTGATTGGGAAGCTAGGCGCAAAATCGGGTTAGATTCATTGTCAGCTATGGTGATGCCACGCGGGGAGAAAACCATACCTATTGCTGGGTTTTGTTGGGCGACGGCGACCATTTTTTCAATACATTCTGGTGCGAGCAAGTCGTCTTGAAACAAAAACTTAATGTATTGACCTTTTGCTTGGGATATGCAAAAGTTCCAGTTTTGTGATAAGCCGTAGTTGCGGTGCAGTACGATACGGAAATCGACTGAGGTTTGGGATTGGAAAGATTGGGCGATCGCAACTGTTTCGTCTGTGGAACCGTCGTCGGATATAATCAGCTCTATGTTAGGGTAAGTTTGGGCGATCGCACTTTGAATCGCTTCGCCAATAAATGCCGCTCCGTTGTATGTGGGAATACAAATACTAACTAAAGGTCGTGCATTTTTTACTGTCGCCCCCTGAGAGGACTTTTTCCGTATTCCGCGCTCCAAGCTTTTGAAATTATCTGTAAGTTCGGCAATATATTCGAGACGGTTTTGAATTTTGCTCCCGACAGTTGGCGGATTCAGTAAAGTCTTAATTTCATCAGCAGCTATTCTTCCAACTTGCTGAGCTTCCAGGTAATTGTTGAAGACATGACGCATTAAATCAGCAGCGTGTTCGACATCCGGTTCGGCCCAAACATTGCCTTTTTTGTAAGGCCCGCAATCTTTCTCAATTGGGATTAACTTATACTTGACTAAATAGCTATTGCCGACATTCATAAATTCTGTATTTGATGAATAGCCGGTGGCAATTACGGGTTTCCCGTAAAACATGGCTTCAGCCATTGTTAAGCCAAATCCTTCGCAGCGGTGCAGCGATATGTAACAGTCGCAATTATAGAGCAAGCCGTTAAGTTTATTTTTGGACAGATACCCGTCTAGATGTTTGATATTTGAATTATTTGCTATGGCTGAGTTTAAGGATGCTTGCTCCGCTGAAAATTTGTTGGAATTAGAAGATTTGATTACCAATAATACCCTGTTATCTTCCCTAAAAGCTTGTTTAAATGCTTGAATGGTCGCCAAAGTATTTTTGCGCTCAATGCGGCTAGAAAAGTCGAAGACAAACAAGAAAATAAATTTGTTTTTCGGTAAATTCAGTGCTTCTCTGTTCAGGGAAGGTGCGGGGAGAGCAATACTAGGCATGATTTTGATAACGGGAATTGGCGCTACTGCGGCAATTGCTTCGGCGCAATAGTTGCTGTAAGTCCATATTTCGTGAAAGTGATTAAATGCGGGCTGCCATTCCGGGGGAAAGGCGGGAAGTTCCCAGGCCCAAAAGCCGATGTTGTATTTTTTGTCAAAATAACTGGAACCTATATGTTTGATAAAGGTTGCAACTTCATCTGCGTTGACTTGAATTAAGTTTACGGGATAGGGATTATCTTGGCTAAAATTTTGATAGGTGGTGTCTTTCTTGCGGTGGGGACTGCGGGTAAAATTGTTGATGACGAAGGGAATGTTGGCGGCTTCTGCAGCCCTGATATTTGCTCGGACACCTTCTCCTATGCCAAATTCGCCGTTGATGTAGCCGGCGATGTTAATTCCGATGTTTGGGTACGAATTTTTTGCTGTAATATTTTGAGATAGCTCGGGCGATTCCCTGCGGGATAGCTTGGGTTTAAGCACTTCGGGGTAGAAATCACTTTCTGGAAAAATCGGGGAACTTTCAGCGGGTAATTGCGCTTCTGGTGAAATTGTCTTGGCGACAAATTCTCGCAAGTGTTCCTCTGATGAAAAGTCTTTGAAAGCCATCGACTTTTCCCTCAGGATCAGCGATAGCCACGAAGTATTGAGCGAGCATAAAGTGTTAACAAAATCTCGGTGAATTTGAGACTTTAAATCTGGAGTTAAATTTGAGTGCAAACTCACACTCATCAGTTCTTTGGCTAAACTTGAATAAGGCTGGTGAAAATTTTCTTCGTGGTTGTTGGGCAACACTCGATAAGCAAATAATTTTTCGGGAACTTTGGCAAATTCGCCCAATAACATCAGTTCCATCAAGAGAATAACATCACTGCCGTATTTGCCTGACATTAAATTAGTTTTTTTCAACGCATCTGCACGCATCAGCCCGTAAATGGCGTCGTACCAATTAAGTTTATATGTAAGTCGGCGAATTCGCTCGGGAATATCTTTCCCCACTGTTTCTAGCAAATCGTTGTATTCACGATTTTTCGGAAATCCCAATTCATCAATAAACTGAATTTCACTAAAACAGAGTACCGCATTTGGGTGCGATTGTAACTGTGCTAAACATTTGCTAACATAACTAGGAACCCACAAATCGTCGTGGGCAGCCCACATGAAGTATTCGCCAGTAGATAGTTTAAAGACTTGGTTAAAATTAGAGAGAGCGCCGATA
This sequence comes from Microcoleus sp. MON2_D5, assembly GCF_036701905.1. Taxonomy (NCBI): domain Bacteria; kingdom Bacillati; phylum Cyanobacteriota; class Cyanophyceae; order Oscillatoriales; family Microcoleaceae; genus Microcoleus; species Microcoleus sp. MON2_D5. The sequence continues at coordinate 16,124 of NZ_JAUBRM010000019.1, read as the reverse complement.
TTTGTAGAGTTGCGAAAATAGCGAATTTTAGGGTTTTTGGCTGCATATTCCTGACAGATTTCTGGTGTAGAGTCTGTAGAGGCGTTGTCGGAAATTAACAGCTCAAAATTCGGGTAATCTTGGGCTAACAGCGAATCTAGTGCTTGACAAAGATAGCGATCGCCATTGTATACTGGCATCGCAATGCTAACCTTCGGCTGGTTGTCTGTCGGCATGGGTTGCTCTGTTTTATTTTACGATAAACTAATCAGGAATTTTAGACAAAGTGATCGATCGCGCCAACCACGACTTCTTGAAGCTGCTACCGCCGGATGCTAAAGTCATTGTCGAAATTGGCTGCGGTACGGGTTCGACGGGCGAACAGTACAAGCTGATCAATCCCCATTGTCAGTATATGGGCATTGAATGCGATCGAGAAAAAGCTCAAATTGCGGTCGCTCGGCTAAACTGGGTGACTGTAGCCGATATTGAAGAAATTGCCCTCGAAAGTCTCGACATCGCTCCAGGAACTGTCGATTGCTTAATTTTCGGCGACTTGCTACCCTATCTGAAAAATCCCTGGGAAGTCCTCAAGCAGTACAGTGGTTTGCTGAATCCAGAGGGGCAAATTCTCGCCAGAATCCCTAATGTTCAATACTGGCGGCGAATTGTCAATCTGCTGCGGGGACAGTGGGAGAATCCCGACAGCAAGATGCAGCACTGGTTTACCCTAGAAAGTATTAAATCACTATTTGCTCAAGCCGGATTGCAGGTTTATGAATTTCAAGGGAAGGGACACAAAACCGAAAATTTTGTCCACTTTCAGGAATTACTGCATCCAATGGTAAAGGCTTTAGAACTCACATCGAGCAGCTTTGCTACGGAAACGGGTGCTGAACATTATATCGTGCGATCGACCAAATCGACCGTACCTGCGCGCCGACTGCTGATTCAGACTATCATTATGGCTCCTACAGGGTGCGATCGCGTGCGAGTTTTGGAACCGGACAAATTTAGCGCCACAATTCCCGGTGTCCGCACCGTATCCGGCGTGAAAACAGCAGGATTAATTACCCCTCTGCCAGGAGAAGAAAAAGTTTTCATCTGGCAGCGGACAATCATGCAATATCCTGCCTACATTCCCCAACTCAAAGAACTGTTGCAACAAGGCTATTTAATAGTAGCTGAAATTGACGACAATCCGATCCGCCGCCGCGAATATGCAGATAATAATTACCTCAGCTATCGCGGCTGTCACTGCGTGCAAACTTCTACAGAACCCCTCGCAAAAATTTTGCGCCAATACAATCCAAATGTTGCTGTATTTCCCAATCAATTAGCTTATCTACCTCCGCCGCGAATTTATCCGGCAGAAGATACAGTCACATTTTTTTTTGGTGCGCTCAACCGCGAAAAAGATTGGCAACCGATTATGGCAGCACTCAATCGAGTTTTAGTCGCCCACAAGCACCGGATTCGAGTTAAAGTAATCCACGACCGAAAATTTTTTGAATCCTTGAAAATACAGCAAAAAGAATTTGAACCATTTTGCAGTTACGAACGGTACCAAGAAATCATGTACAGTTGCGATATAGCTTTGCTCCCGCTTGTTTCCAACCCGGTTAACGAAACAAAATCCGACTTAAAATTTATTGAATGTGCAGCGCGGGGAGTAGCGGTACTGGCAAGTCCCACTGTGTACGAACATTCGATAGTCGAAGGTGAAACAGGATTGATTTATAGATATGAAAAAGAGTTTGAAACAAAACTAAATTCGCTGATTTCAGACACTTCTCGGCGCCGGGAAATAGCCGCGAATGCTTACGAATGGGTACGCCACAACCGCTTGCTGGGCGGGCACTACCGGCAGCGGCGAGATTGGTACTTACAGATGCGGGACGAGTTGCCACGTTTAAATGCTGAGTTGCGCGATCGCCTGCCCGAGTTATTTGGTGACTAAATGCGGTAAAATTTATAGGGTTATTGTGCGATCTTACTGTTTTATTGTTGAATTTCTAATTGTTACTCCACACCAATGCGAATTCTATTCACTATTGCTCACTTTTACAATCCCAGCGGCGAGGGGAAACACGCTTCCCAGCGAAATGATCCGCAACCGCGACTGAATGCTTTAACCGCTTGCGTGACAGCGCTGCAAGCTTTGTACGGCAAATCTCAGTCCATGATTGACATTAGCGAATGTGCAACTATCCCAGCAAATCAATCTCAACAGCACGAAATTGACATTGTTATTTGCACTACTCAAGGTTATCATCTGTTGCCTCAACTGCCCGTGCAGCCCAGATGTTTTATGCACCACGCTACCAAATGCGAACCGCTGCTTTTGGGGTTTGAGTGTCAAGCAGTTTTGCGAGCGTGTCTTAACAAATACGATTATTTCTGTTATTTGGAAGATGATTTAGTTCTGCACGATCCGTGGTTTTTTAGTAAATTAAAGTGGTTTACGCATCACGGGGGAAATGGGAATTTGCTGCAACCTAATCGCTATGAAATAGCGCCTAAAGGCGCGGTTTTTAAAGCATATGTTGATGGTGATTTAGCAGACTCAGCAACTTCTCCGTTTCAAAATGTAGAGGAGCAGCGGCAGTTAATGGGAAAAATCATGGAACAAACAGTCGCTTTTGAGCGGGCGTTGAATCCTCATTCCGGCTGCTATTTTTTGAATGCGGAACAAATGGCACATTGGGCTAAGCAGTCTCATTTTTTGGACAGAGATACTAGCTTTATCGGCCCGCTGGAAAGTGCGGCGACTTTAGGAATTATGCGGACTTTTAGAGTTTACAAGTCAACTCCTTCCTATGCTAACTTTTTGGAGATTCAACATTTTGGAACGAGTTTTCTGAATTTGATTGGTAATAAGGTGAGGGTGCCACAAGCATAATGAGTCGCTGGGTTGGGGCGGGTTTTGTATTAATATTGTATGCTGTTGGTTCGGATTGTAAACTCGGGTACGCCTCTAAAGGTTTCGGATAATATAACAACGCATCAACTGATTATTCTAGGGATGCAAAACATCGCCGATTTTAACTGTGCCACTGTTGATAATTTTGGCTAAAACTCCAGTTTGTGCGTGACCGAATTCCTTTTGGAGTAAACGGAGTAGGGAAATATCCCGATCGCCTGTATCTGGATTCACTTCTATATTGACACAGCGATTGATTCGTGCTGTAACTTCTATGCGCGCCGTGCCTAATTGAAACTGTTTTCCGATCAACTCAAATTCTGACCAAGCTGCCATACCTTCTAGCACAATGTTCGGGCGAAATCGGCCCACGTCAATGTTTTGAAGAGCGATTTCTGTTAATTGGTCTAATGTGGCTTGACTGAGTAAAGAGATGTGTACGGGTTCTCGATCGGGATAACGAGTTTCGCCGCTGGTGTCGCCGACTAACTGCAAAGGTGCAAACTGCGGGTGTCTCGCTTCTTTTGTGGGTTCAATTGCCGCCAGATATTCTGTGAAAAAAGCGCCGATGCGATCGCGCCCCGCTGCTGTGTTCGTTTCTGCCGATAACACTACAACTCCTTCACGCTTGACTGTTAAAACGGCCGTTTCCGGTTGATAATGACATTCTAAAGCTGCTAACAGAGGCCAATCGTTTTGGACAGCAAAATTCTTTTTGCTCATCCAAGGCACATTGTCTGCCGGCATTTTTGCAGCTTCAAGATTATCTGCAAACATTAAGGCAAAAGCTCGATCGCCCTTAATTCCGTGTCCTGCTGTTAAAGCAAACTCCGACATTTCTTGCGGTGTCAGCCCTTTAATTGGATAAATAAATAACTGTTTTATTGTTGCAGACATCATAAATTTTAGGAAGTTACTACAATTTTAAATCTCAATCTTATCCCCCCCTTACTAAGGGGGGTTAGGGGGGTAGAAGCTATTTCACAAACCCTTAATAAAATTGCTCTAAAAACCGGATTAAGCTAGCAATTCATAGCGGCGGATATCTGGAGGCCCAACGGCCAAACCGTCTAATTTCTGCACTGCGTCTTGAATGTGAGTTGAACCGAGATGTAGTTCCAGCAAATCTGCACTTTCCCACTCTTCAACAAAGGTAAAATCTGTGGGATCGGCTTGATTTTGCAGGAGTTCGTATTTGATGCAGCCTTTTTCTTTGCGAGTGGGCTCCATAATGCTCAGCAGCAGAGATTTAAGTTCTGCTACTTTGTCGGGAAAGGCAGCGAGGCGGGCGACTACTCGCAAGGTTGTTTTGGACATAGGAGAAAAAAGTCACAGATAGGACAATCGAATTTACCGATTTTTATTTGGCAAACTCAACAATAGAGGATTTTACTTAAAATAACCTAAAGAGGTCGATCGGTCAACGGCAGTAAAATCAATGCTGGGTGCGCTTAAGTCTCAGAAACCCGGTTTCTTGCCAAATTCTTCGTTACTAAGCGCAGAGCGTCGTATAAACCGGGTTTCTTGGTATATTTGGGCAAATACCGCAGGAACTCAATCTTTGGGATAAAATCGCTTGTTTTCTGTAGAATATTCCCAGGCGAGATTCTCGGGGTCTTTTTCGCGGCTCCACTGAGCAAACTCCGGCTTAAGTTTCCACTTGCCGATCGTAGTTGCGTGAACTTTGAATCTGCGGGAGAGTTCCGTCTGGGTAAAAGAGATTGTGGGTTTTTCAGGAGTCTTGGTTTGAGTAATGGGGAATAAATTTGGTTTTTTATCTTGTGCTTTTTCCCGATTTGTGGGAGGCTCTTGAACAGCTATTGCCGCATTAGGTGTTTCGCTTGGAGTGACAGGTGGAGCTATTTGAAAATAATACAAAATTCCGCCTTGTTCTGTCACTTCAAAATCCGCTGCAAACTCAGAGGCTCGTTCGTCGAGATACTCTTGAACCTTTTCTCCGGGGAGTTTTGCATTCATCGCCAAATCCAAAGCCGTAACTCGCCCTTGATTTTCCTTGATTAACTTGTAGAAAACCGAGTCTAAATGAGCGAGTTTGTGTTTTTGTTGCTGCTGGTAGAGCCTCCAAGCCCAAGCAATGCCCGCTGTGGTGGCGATCGCCCAAAACATCGTTCCCGACTCGAAACTGGCAACCGCCGTCAAGGAAATAGGCAAAAGCAGGGTAAGATATCCCCAAATGCTTCCCTTCTTTAGGTTATTGCTGTTTTTGACCATAGTTCCTAAACAGGTACGTAGTTTAGCTTAGTAGAGCGTGTCTGAATGCCGCGAAAGTTTTTCGACAGTCGATATATCGGCTAATCGCTGACGCACTCTACTACACCATCCCAGAATCTACTTTTTTTTGCAACCGAGGGTTCATGTACTTTTTTCGCAAACAGATTGCCATCCTGCTGATAGTTGTTGCTTGCTGTACGCTGACGATTAGTTGCAGCGATAGCCGAGCTGTCCAGTGTACTAAATTTACTGAAATTGTCAACAAAGGCAACGCTCTCATGGATGTTGATAAAGACAGCAACGATGCTGCAACGACCGACAACTTAGCTAAAAATTTGAACCTGATAGCGAAGGAACTTGAAGATCTGCGAATAACAGATCCAACCCTCAAAGAAATTCAGAAGCCATCGGTTAAATCCTTCCAGGAAATTAGTCAAGCACTCGGCGACATAAGCAAAAGTCTTCAGGCTGGAAATCTCGCTTCTACAAGTATAGAAGGTCGAGAGCAAATCCAAACCGCTCAAGCAGATATTATCAGAGCAGGACAGCAGGCGAATCAAGCAGCCGCAAATCAAGACGCTTTGACTAGCAAACTGATTAATTATTGTAAGAGCGATCGCTAAAGGCTAAGAGTTTTGAGTTGGGAGATGGCCACGCGAACCCCAACAACCCACGGGGGGTGAATGAATTTGAGGAATGCGTCGCCTTCACCTACTATCTACCCCTTTGCAATTACCCAATTTAGTGATGAATTTCTAGATTCAAAATATAGCGACCGAGTTGTACTTTCTCCGACCACAACTCGTATTCTAACTGCAAGTGTCCGGGTTCCGGCTTTCCTGTCAGCGTCAAGTTGCGGGTGAAGTTGCGGAGCCGCAACTGTTCGGGAGTCGCCAGCGATTCGCCCTGAAGCCAATAACGGCTCAGGCCGTACATTCCTCGTTCCCAGCAGTGGCGGTAACTGTATTTGCCGTTTCCTTGCATGGTCATAATGACTCGATAGGGCGAAACTTCTAGCCAGAGCAACCGGGGTTTTGTAGTTGGGGGCAAGATTGTAACTTGCTCGGCAGATTCGTCGGAGCCGTCGGAAAATTCGCGATCGATTATTGCTGGTTCGTGTAACAACAAGTGAAAGCGATCGCTGTCTTTTTGATAAAGGGTAGCAGCGGTTTCCACGAATGACCACAAAGGTAAATCTGTGGATACCAGCGATAAACTGACAGGCTTGCGGTGATGGGTCAGCATAAATAAAATTTTAGGAGTTGTTGTGGATCGGGCGGTTTGAGATTTGAGATTTTAGACTTTAGATTTTAGATTTGCTGGGTTCCAAATTCCGGAGCTTTTGCTTAAAAAAATGAAAAACCTACAACTCGCAATCGAAAATCTAAAATTGTTCAGTCACAATTCAATCATCTGGTCGATAACTGAGAGCAGGAAATGAAATCTACGCATATACACGGATAATATTTGTGAAATTTATGTGAAATTAATGTGAAATCCGTGCGGTTGCGTCCGTCCTCCCTTGTCGCCGATAACTGACAGAAGAGTCTGCGGGCGAGTTTAATCAGCCTTTAAGTTAACCGGACACATTGGGAAAAAACCCGCAGGCCGTACAAAAGACGACTGACTTAGGACTGGGAAAAAGGTAGGATAGCTAACGCCATCCAATCCTAGTTTATCTCAATGCAAGCTGACATTATAACTACTACGCTTCTTGACAAAAGCCAAACTTTAAGCATTCAAAAACCGGCCTCGGGCTTGTCGCTGGTGGGGAGGATTCGAGTTCCGGGCGATAAGTCGATTTCTCACCGAGCTTTGATGTTGGGTGCGATCGCCCAAGGCGAAACTACTATTGAAGGACTACTCCTAGGGGAAGACCCCCGCAGCACGGCTAAATGTTTCTCGCTCCTGGGAGCCAAAGTTTCTGAACTCAACGCGGAACGGGTGACAGTCACGGGCGTCGGAATTGGCGAGTTAGAGGAGCCTGTAGAAGTCTTGGATGCGGGTAATTCCGGCACGACGATGCGGCTGATGTTGGGAATTTTAGCCTCTCATCCGGGGCGTTTTTATGCAGTAACGGGCGACAGTTCTCTGCGATCGCGCCCCATGTCGCGCGTCATTAAACCGCTGCAACAAATGGGATCACAAATTTGGGGCCGAAAAAGCAATTCTTTAGCTCCTTTAGCGATACTCGGACAGCAGTTAAAACCGATTCACTACCATTCTCCGATCGCCTCGGCTCAAGTTAAATCTTGCATTTTGCTCGCCGGTTTGATGGCAAGCGGAGAAACTACAGTCACAGAACCCGCTCTGTCGCGGGATCACAGCGAGCGGATGCTGCGAGCGTTTGGAGCCCAATTGAGCGTCGATCCAGAAACTTGCAGCGTGACAGTCACTGGGCCGACACAACTGCAAGGGCAGAATGTGATTGTACCGGGGGATATTAGTTCGGCGGCTTTTTGGCTAGTTGCTGGGGCGATCGTCCCGGGTTCCGAGCTCGTAGTCGAAAATGTCGGCGTCAACCCAACCCGTACAGGCATTTTGGAAGCTTTGGAAATGATGGGCGCCGATATTGAACTGCAAAATCAGCGAGAGGCGGCTGGGGAACCGGTAGCGGATATTTTGGTTCGCAGTTCCGGCCAATTGCGGGGATGCACCATTGCTGGCGACTTAATTCCCCGACTGATTGACGAAATCCCGATTTTGGCGGTAGCAGCGATCTTTGCGTCCGGTACTACAATAATTCGAGATGCGGCCGAGTTGCGAGTCAAAGAGAGCGATCGGCTGGCCGTGACTGCTGCAGAACTCAACCGCATGGGAGCCAAAATTTCCGAGTTACCCGACGGTTTAGAAATTACCGGGGGAACTCCTTTGACCGGCGCCGATGTTGACAGCTACACCGACCACAGAATAGCGATGAGTTTGGCGATCGCAGCCCTCAACGCCACAGGTATTACTAACATTCACCGGGCAGAAGCTGCTGCCATTTCCTACCCCGACTTTACCGCCACTTTGCAACAAGTTTGCCACCCTAATTGAGAGGGGGGAGAGCCGGAGAGCGGGAGATTGGGAGAGCCAGGAGTGCGAGATTGGGAGAGGGGAGAGTGGGAAAAATCTTCTTTATTCATTCTTTCTTCTTCATTCTTCCTTCTTCCCTCTTCCTTCTTCCTTCTTCCTTCTTCCTTCGTTTAAGAATCTTTACCTACAACTTGTTCTTTTAAAGAATCAATTTCCGTTAACAACTCTTGGCGGTTAGAAGCCTTGAGCAGATAGCGGTAAACAAACCAACCCGTATATCCCATCCCAATCAACTCAAAAACGGGAGCTACCAAAGGGACATCATTAAGAGCACCTAAAACTCCCAGCATTACCTTAATACTAATGCCGCCTGCCAGAATTAAACCAATAGTTATGAGGGGCTTTTGGTAGTCAGCAAAAAAATTGGAGACATAGGTTGGAAGTTCCGACAAAATTGTCAGAAATTGGTCTTTAATATCTTGGAACTGGCTCGTCGGTGTTTCTGTGGTTGTCACTGTAGTCATGACCCCCGGTTGGTCAGGCACCAGGTCTACTGTGACGACTTCAGTGACTGTTTGTGCGTCGTCAGAAAAGTTAGCTTGTGTCATTTGATACTTCCTCCGGTGTCAAGTACAATTGCAGGCTTTGAGTGGCTGCCCGTATAATTCTCCGGCAATTAGCACAGCATTCGCGCTGCCGGGACTAATTGATGAGACTAAGGCAGAGCTTCACAAATTGCAAGCAAAAATAAGGATAAGACTTGATTGTAAACAATTTCCCCCGTTGCCAAATCGGTCTTTTGACTCATTTTTTCACTTGAGCGAAGTCGATTTGATTGGGGCAAGGGCGTCCTTGTTCAAAGTCGGTGATATTGGCGATCGTGGTTTCGGCAATATTTTTCAAAGCTTCCTCGGTGAAGAAAGCTTGGTGTCCGGTAATCAGGACGTTCGGAAAAGTCAGCAAACGCTGAAAAACGTCGTCTTGAATGACCTGATTTGACAAATCCTCAAAAAACAGATCCGTCTCTTGTTCGTACACATCTAAGCCGAGGTAGCCAATTATACCCGACTTCAGCCCTTTGGTAACAGCTTTAGTGTCAATCAACTGACCGCGGCTGGTATTGATCAGCATCATCCCCGGTTTCATTTGCTCGATCGCCTCTGCACCGATTAAATGGTAAGTTTCCGGTATCAGCGGACAGTGGAGGCTGACAATATCAGAGGTGGCGAACAGTTCCGGGAGTGCGACGTATTCCATGCCTAGGGCGAGGCAATCTGGGTTGTGGGAAACATCGTATCCCAGCAGGCGACACCCGAATCCGTGCAGAATTTGGGCAGTAATTGCGCCAATCTTGCCAGTCCCGACGATTCCCACCGTTTTGCCGTGGAGGTCAAAACCCAACAAGCCATCTAGGGCGAAATTGCCTTCGCGGACGCGGTTGTAGGCCCGGTGGATTTTGCGGTTGAGGGACAAAATCAGAGCGACTGCGTGTTCGGCGACGGAGTAGGGAGAATAAGCGGGAACTCGGAGGAGAGTTAGATCTAAATCCTTGGCTGCTGCTAAATCGACGTGATTGAATCCGGCCGATCTCAGGGCCAGCAAGCGGACGCCTTTTTCGGCGATCGCCCCGAGCGTTTTCGCGTCCAAGCAGTCGTTCACGAACGCACAGACGGCCGGAAATCCAGCAGCCAAAACGCTGGTTTCCAGGGTCAGATGCGGTTCAAAAAAAACCAACTCGTGTTGACCGCCGACATTGGCTGCTGTCAGAAAAGTGCGATCGTAGGATTTGGTATTAAATACGGCTACCTTCATGATTTTTGCCTGCAAATCCAGTAATAGTTGGAAATTTTTTCCAGATTAACTCTAAATTTTACTAGAGCGCCGTTGTCCCAAACAACCCACTTTCCATGAGCAATATTGAATTTCGCAACGAGAGCATCTGTGAAGACACCATTTTTTTAGCTTTAGGGCAAGTCCGGCTTAATTTTGTGAATCTAATTGCTTAGACTGTAGTAAAGCGCGATCGTTAATTGCTATTTTTTTAGGAGAAAGCCAAATGCGTAAACAACTCAAAACTATAATATATGAAATATTAGAAACCTCCGACTCAAGCAATTTATACAGTTTAGCAGATGATGTTGTCATAACTTGTTTAACTCTGATCAACGTCGCAGCTTTTATTGCTTCTACTTCGCCCACCTTGTCGCCACAACACACATCGCTTTTGGCAAACATCGAAATTGTTTCATCCTTAGTATTTACCATAGAATATATTTTGAGGCTGTGGGTGTCTACAGTCGATCGCAGATACAGCCACCCGCTTTGGGGAAGATTGAGATATGCTCTTACACCGCTAAGTTTGATAGATTTAATTTCCATCTTACCTTTTTACTTTTTGCTGTTATTTCCTAGTTTTAACTTTGTTAATTTAATTCGTGTACTGCGCTTATTGCGCTTGCTAAAAATGAGCCGTTATTCAGAGTCAGTCCGAACTCTGGGAGCAGTATTGTACGCTGAAAAAGAGGAGTTAATGGCCACTGCATTTGCAGTTTTTATTCTGTTAATATTTGCCTCTAGCATCATGTATTTTGTTGAATACGAGGCACATCCAGAAGCTTTTGGCAGCATCCCCGATGCAATGTGGTGGGGAGTTGTGACATTAACTACTGTTGGTTACGGCGATATTTATCCAATCACTCCTTTAGGAAAATTGTTGGGAGCAATATTAGCATTTTTGGGAATTGGAATTTTTGCGTTACCTGCGGGGATAATTGCTGCGGGTTTTTCCGAGGAAATCCAAAAGAGAAAACAGGAAAAAATGGCTGCCAATTTAGAGCAATCTGCGAAGTGTCAATCGGTCAAAAGGCTGGCGGAAATCGAGGTGGGCTTTGAAGAAAAGCAAAGGGCGATCGCACTTCACATCGAAAGTTCGTCCGAGTTGATGAAAATGTGTGTTCAAACGGCGAAACAGAAGTTAGGGAGTGATTTTCAAAATGAACAAATTCTTCGTGATTTAGCTATTCATCTGTACAACGAGACTGTTCGCAAATTCCAGCTTTAATTACAGCCATAGCAGAAGGAAGAAGGAAGAAGGCTATAAAGGAAGGGAAAGGAAGGGCGAGCGCATCATCGACGGCCCGAGGATGCCGGGAGTAACTCAGTCCTCGATCGCCTCAATACCAAGTTGCCTAAGTCGCTCAATGTGGTCCTTCATGGCCTTGAGCGCTTCGGGGGAGTGCCCCTGCCAATCCGTGACCTCGCCCGTGACGCGCAGCGGCTCCCGGGATCGGTATGACTTCGTTGGATTACCCGGGTATTTCTTGTCCGTCAGATTGGGGTCATCCATAATCGGGCCGGTCGGTTCCACCATGTAGATTCTGCCGGGTCCTTCGCCGAGGGCCAGCTCGGCCCCCCAAGTAGCCGCATCCAAGGTGGCAGTCAGATAGACGTAGACTGCCTTATTCCTCTTACCGTAGTTAGAGTTGTAGCCGGGCACGATTAGGTCTCCCGGCTTCAGGTCAGCCCGTGTGCCATGGTAGAACTGCTGCGGAATCATATCGTCAGTGGCTGTCATCGGCTCGCTCCTGATACTGTTTGTCTTCCGCTCGCAAATCTCGCGCCGGTCTAGACAGGGAGTAGGTTTGCCTGAGACTAGGGCGAACGCATCTAAATTTCATGTTAACAGAATATGGTATATTGCAATACGATTGACTTGAAAACAATCTGACTTTCAAGAAATGCCTGTATTGCCTATAAAATGCTGAGATTACATTCGTCAAAAAGCGTTAAGTTAACTGTATTGACTTATGAACAGCGTTCAATAAGATGCGTTCTTCCTGGCTATAAAGGCTTCGCGAGCGGCTAAAAAGAAGGAAGAAGGAAGAAGGAAGTTGAGTTTGTAGGGTATGGAGTGTCCGACCAACTCCAATACAGTTGACTTAAGCACAATCTGATTTGGGAAAAATGCCTGTATTGCCTATACAATCGCGATCTGAAATTCGTCAAAAAGCGTTAAGTCAACTGTATTGCTACAAACTCAACCTGTGCTTACAGCACACCGTACAAACTGGACTAATGACTAATGACTAATTACCAATCGGGCGGCAAATTGTAATATTCAAGAGTCGATTTATCTTTCAGCAAATCTTCAGTTTGCCGATCGACCTGAATCTGCCCATCAGCCAAAATTAACGCCCTTTGAGTCGTTTTCCCGATCCAATTCAAATTGTGAGAAGCGATCAAAATTACCTCGATCGGCAATTGGGACAAAACCTTAGCCAAGTGACGCCGCCACGAGGGATCGAGTCCATTCGTCGGCTCGTCTAAGATTAAAATTGCTGGGTCTAATGCTAAAATGGCTGCCAAGGCTGCTAATCTTCTTTGACCTCCCGAAAGTTCGTGGGCCGAACGGTTGGCAAATTCTACTAAACCAAATTCGTCTAATAGGGCTAAAGCTCGATCGCGCGCAACTCCGGGCGGCACTCCGTAATTGCGCGGCCCGAACATGACATCCTCTAAAATAGTCGGCATAAATAGCTGGTCGTTAGCATCTTGAAAGCAAAATCCAATCTGCCTCCGCGCCTGCGATAAAGTCGCCTCTTCCAACTTTTTTCCCTGCACTCTAATCTCGCCCGCTTGAGGCATTTTTAATCCGATCAAGTTTTCGAGCAAAGTGCTTTTACCAGCACCTGTCAGGCCGAGTAGAGCAACTCTTTCTCCCGGTTGCAAAGTAAAAGAAATTCCCCGCAATACTGGCTTTTGATCGGGATAGCCAAATACTAAGTCTTTCACTTCGATTGTTGGTGCGGATTTGAGATTAGTCATCCGATTTTAGATTTGAGATTTTAGATTGAATAATTTCCACTCGTTCCCAGGCAGAGCCTGGTAACGCAGATCCGGAGGCTCTGCCTCCACTTTTCCTCCGCAAGAAGCGAGGCAGAGCCTCTGGAGCTCGATTCCCAGACAGATCCCGGGAACCAGTTAAATGCCCAAGGCCCAATTACGAATAACCGTAAGAAGCTATTGTTAATCCGGCTGCTATTAAAATTGCTAGTGTCAGCCAGAGTCGCTCTTTAGGTGTCGATTGTGAGTCGGCGGGCAAACTTCCTTTATAGCCGCGAATTAGCATGGCTGCGTGTACTCTTTCTGCCCGATCGAGACTTCGCAAATAAAGCGCTCCGATCATGGAAGCACTGGCGTAGCGGAGCCATCCTCCGGTACCCGATAAGCCCCGGAGTTGGGCAGATATTTTCATGCGGTTGACTTCTGCCAGCAGGATTTCTAAGTATTGTCCTGTTAAAAGTACAATCTCTTGCAAACCTGCTGGTAGCGGTAATCCTTTGAGGGCGATTCCGAAACTGTGGGGTGGCAAAGTTAGCAGAAAGCTGTTCATAATTAGCAGGCAAATTAGGGAACGCAGCAACAGAAAACTGGCGCGTTCCCAACCTTGGGGCAGCACTAATAAGGAGAGAAAAAGCAATTCTGCTCCCAACAGTTGCGCTAGGGTTCGCACCGGAGCCCTGAGCGAAAACGACCAAAAAAGTGCGCTCGCCCCATAAATTCCCAGCCATAGCCAAGCGCCTGTCTTCAGAAAACCCATGCCAATCACAATTGTGAGAGACACTCGCAATCGAAAAGGTATGGAGAGTTTAGACATCTTTAGGTTTTACCACCAACTGAGCAATCCCAAAAGCCGCGCCGAAGCTGAAGGCAGACCCTAAAAGTCCAGCAATGCTAGTACCAATAGGCTGTTCTTCTAATCCTTTAACTGTGTAATCTGCTAAAGGAGTAGGATTTTCGATCGCCACAGCTTCTTTATCTTTAAAGCCGTGTTTTTCGGCTACCGCTTCTAACCCGTCAGGCCAACTTGAAGCAAACAGTGAAAGCACCCCGGAAATTAATAACACTCCGATTACTGGCACTACCCATTTCTGCAATTGTGGCTGTTGTCCCGGCAGTAAATCCGGCCGCACTTTGACGAGATAAGTTAAAACGCCGCCTGTAATTACCCCTTCGCCAATGCCAATTAAAATATGTACGCCTACCATTGCTGGCAATGCGATATTGAGCCCTACTGTACCAGAAATTGCCAATTGGATCGCCACACAAATAGAAGCAGCAACGACGCTGAGGGCGGCTGCCATCCCCGCAGCTAGGGGCAAACGATTTCTGGAACCTCCCAAGAGTTGCTGCAAGGGCTGCAACAGCCACCAGCCCGCCCAAATTCCAACTAGCCCCATATTAAAAATATTGGCTCCCAGGGCGGTGATGCCCCCGTCGGCAAACAAGACGCTCTGAATTATAAAAACCGTGCTCATTGCCAAAGTTGCCGCCCAAGGGTTCCCCAAAACGACGGATGCGAGCGCCCCTCCCAACAAGTGGCCGCTGGTGCCGCCGGCTACGGGAAAGTTGATCATCTGGGCTGCAAACACGAAAGCTGTGGTTAAGCCCATGATTGGGGCTTGTCGAAGTCCAAGACTCGCGCGGGTTCGATTTAGGGCAACTGCAATTACTGCTGCGCTTGCTATGCCGGTGGCAATGGCTACTGGCGGTGAAAGGAAACCATCAGGTATGTGCATCGATCTATCCCAAACGAGAGAACTTCCAACTCTTTAGTCAACTATTTTTTACAAAAATTTAAAACCCCCTCTGGGGGCATTAATGCGATCGAGCGATCGGAGGATTGGGGGCGGGCGATCGCTTATTGGATATAGATTACCGCCTCATGGGCAGAATTTTGAGGATGAGAAATTTTACATTAAATAATCCTGAAGAATTATTCGGATATTTTACCGACCACCCTCACATTGAAGCTTTTTGATAAGAATTATCAATATTTGTTTACACATTCAACTCCAAAATTGTATTCACCGTCAAGCTCAAATAAGAATTTTAAAAAAATATAAAGAATACCCTGAAAATCTCTCATTGGTTTTATTCTGCACTCTTGAAAATAAATAGCATTAAGTTTTTGACGACCGCAACAGTGAAATTAGCAGATAGCTAGTCAAAGCCAAAGTATTGCGTGTTATAGAAACTAAAAAGTCCGAATTATTGCGGCTCAATATAGTTAGCAGTAGGTTTGCAGTTGTCGATCGCGCCAAAGTGCGATCGGCTTTACCCGCACGAGCTGCATTTTCAAGAAACTCAAAATACTAATGCGCTTATTCTCAAGTAATTTTCCGCACAACCTACAGGATGTTTGCCAGTGGTGCAGCACTCAACCCAAGACTCAACTACCGATTTAGTTGCATCTGAATTTCCCAGACAATTAGATATTGCTCAAGTTTCTATCTACGGGCTGAGCTTTTTATCTGCTGGTTTATTTCTGTTTTTACCTCTAGTTAACTTATTGCATCCGAGCCCTTGGCAGCGGTGGATGGGAACCATTCACCGCATGGGTGCAATGTCCGCATTACTGGTAATTGTTTATACGGGACATTTGGCTTTTCCCTTGTTGCGAGGTGCCGGTAAAATCTTGCCACAAATGCGTACTTTAGCCTTTTGGTCAACGCCAGGGAAATGCACAAAATACTTTGGGTTAGCGTCGGAGTTTTGACTCTTTTATTTATGACTTTTCCCATCGCAATGTGGCGCGTTAGCCAAAAAGAAAAGTTTCGCGGTTTTCACGTCAAGTCTTTGACAATCGAGGGGCAAAATCCCGCTCATGCTATTGCTAATGCTGTTGCTAAGGGACTGGCCCAACCAGCTATTGCCAGTAGCAGTGCGCTTCCGGCTGCAAATAATTCCTGGCGTTGCTGAATTGATGTATGATATAGTGATCGAGAGCAAAGTTGACGAAAAACAATGAACAGCAAATTAGAGTCCATCGAATGTCCTGAATGCAAGTCTACTCGTATTAATAAGAATGGGCATAAAGCAGGTAAACAGAATCATATATGTGTTGATTGTGGTAGGCAATTCATAGATTCCTATCAATCCCATCAAGGGTACGCACAGGAAGTTAAAAGAG
>NZ_JAUBRM010000161.1:0-7234 GCF_036701905.1 Microcoleus sp. MON2_D5 | reverse complement strand
CTGTTTTTTTTAGCAATTGAATTCACCTCTATTCCAGATACACACAATAGAGTTATTTTGTCAATGCGTAAGTCCTAGAGTCATTCTGCTTTTGAGATGTTACCAACGGGATGGGACTAAAACTCAAGGAGTGTTTTCCATAGGTCGTATAGCCGCTCAACGTTTTGATGCTTTGTCCGCTTGGCATCTGCCACAAACGTACCGTTCGGTCTTGGCTAGCACTGATCAATAGCTTACCGTCTGCACTCATGGCGATCGCCAGAGTAGCTCCAGTATGCTCGGCCAGAATATTCGTACTGTGTCGGTCTTGCACATTCCAAAGACGAAGGGTTTCATCATCACTGCTACTCACTAAGATGCTCCCCTCTGGACTAAATACAATGCCTCGAATCCAGTTGATATGCCCTCGCAGCGGTTTGAATTCAGGATTGGGGGAATGCGTTTTAGAATTAGATGGATGATTCCATAGTTGGATGCAGCCATCGAGGTCGCCACTTGCTAACCATTGACTATCTGGACTGTAACGCACACAGCGAACGCCAGAAGAATGCCCTTGCAACACATTTAAGCATTTTCCACTCTCCACATCCCAAATCCGAATCGAGGTATCGTTACTGCCGCTAGCTAAAGTTGGATAGTTGGGCGAGAAGTGAACGGAATAAACATTTTTGGTGTGTCCTTTCAAAACGTGCAAACAGTCACCCTGTAAATTCCATACTCTTGCGGTTTGATCATCACTAGCACTGGCTAACCATTGACGATTAGCGCTAAAGCTTAAAGACCAAATTCGACCCGTGTGCCCTGCCAAAACCCGCAAGCACTCCCCACTTTGCACATTCCATAATCGCACCAGAGTATCATTACCGGCACTCGCCAACGTTGTGCCATCGGGACTAAATGCAACAGCCCAAACCCCACCGCTATGTCCCTCAAAAGTAGCAAGGAGTTCATGAGATGTGACATTCCACAGATACACCATCCCGCTTACATCACCCACGGCAAAACATTGACCATCCGGGCTAATATCGACCGATGTTGCAATCCCCAATGTCTCAGAAAAAAGGGATGTTGCTAAATTAGAATTTTGAAAATTGACTCCCGCCAAATTAATCTGTCTTAGGTCGGCTTGTCGTACTACGAGGTCAGAGAAGTCAGAACCCTGCAAATCTACTTTGAGCTGCACGAGCAGATTGATCAAATTCCCTGCCGTATATCCTGCTCCATATTCTGGCTGTTGTCGCTGTTGCGCCAGGAGCAGCCTTGCTCTATCTTCAACTTCTGACACATTTCGATAAGACGATAAAAGCCATTCCATTACAGGCTGTACGATGAATCGTAATTGCATCTCTCGGATATAGTCTTTCGCCTGCACCCGAATCAATGAATGACTTTGCCATACATCAAGCTGTCGGGTTGTAAATTCTGTACAGACCTGTTGTATCAACCGTTCTGTGACATATTCCATCACAACAGGCTGCAAGAAGAATAATCCATCTGTTTTTTCGATGAAAGACCGCCGGAGCAGCGAATTTACTTTTTGCGGAACGGTTTGTTGTGAGGCTGCACCGATAACGTTTTGACGAATCTCGGAGATCGCCATCGGCTCTCGGTGAATAGCAAACCAGTAGAGAATTTTCTGTTCCTCAATTGATAGGCGATTGAATTGGCAATCGAGGAGATTGCGAATATCTTCAAAAACAAACGTTCCCTGATCGAGATAGGCAACCACCTCCGCAATGCTGCCATTGAAAAGATCTTGCGTAGCGGCAGCTACCAACTTCAACGCTAAAGGATTACCGCCATAGTGGTTAATTAAGGTTTGCCACTCGGCATCTGAGCCTGTAAAGCTTCCCTTTTGGCGAAAGATGGCGCGTCCATCATCAGGCGTGAGTCCACTCAGGGAAAGCGATCGCACAACGCTCTGTTCGCCCTCCAACAGGGCAATTTCACGGGGTTTCTCGCGACTGGTTAGCAAGCAACAGCTTTGGTGGGGTGTTTCTCCGAGCGTTCTTAGAAATTGCCCATAGGCTTCATAGCCGGATTGCCATTGACCGACCTGTTCGCTGTGCAAAATGGTTTCGGCATTATCCAAAATTAATAGACATCGCTGCGATCGCAAATACTGCATCACCTTTGACAGTTTTTCGTCGAGCGTAGCAGGGACGATCGGATCATCTCCTTGCAGCGGCATGAGGAATTTCAGCAGGCTGGTCAGGAGGTCATCGAAGGAAGGCGCGTTGGCAAGCGATCGCCACACCATCACATCAAATTCAGATTGCACGTGCAGGGCTGCTTTGACGGCGATGGTACTTTTACCAATCCCCCCAATTCCGAGCAGCGCAACCACACGACAGCGTTCCGCGACCATCCACTGCCACAGTTGCGCCAACTCGATTTCACGACCATAAAACACTGAGGCATCGACCGCGTTATCCCAATCCTGCTGCGGATTTGCCCGTTGGCTGGATAACGCTTCCCCCGACGCGATCGGAGAGACATAATCGGTCTTCGTTAATTCCAGGTCAAATGATTGGAAGAGAATCTCTAACGACTGGCGATCGACCCCCAGTTCGCGCTTCACAATGCGGGCAAGGGTGTTGAGTGAAAGTCCAGTGCGTTCATTGAGATCTTCCTGAGTCAAGCGTTTACCCCAGTTCCCCTCTGACTCGACCTGCTGCTTTGCAATCTGAAACCGTTGCCATCCATGCGGTGACAGAACAACTCCCCTCACCCGTGCAGAGGACGCTCCATTACGACTGGATTTTTTGCGATTGGCATCCATGCTTTAACCAGCGAAAGGTAGAAGACATCAACCTTCTGAGAGAAATGCGATCGTACCGAGACGGTATCAGGTTTCAACAATCTGGCGTGTGTTCCAGGTCACTTCTGCTTAAAGATCAATCTTTAGACATAGAAGAATGATTTCGGCTTATCTCAGTGCTTAACACAGAGAACTTGAGTGGTCTGAATTGGGTTCAGGTTGAACAATGAGAACAACAGATGGGAATAACCCCTCTTTACAACCCTTCCACAAACGAGAGTGAGAAAACAGTTATGACATCAATCAACGTAGAACGACTTATCTTAGTCACGGGAGCTACAGGCAATCAGGGCAATGCGATCGCTCATCATCTTTTACAACGCGGCAATTTCAAGGTTCGCGCCTTGGTGCGTGACCCAAACAAGCCTGCGGCTCTTGCCCTCAAACAAGCAGGCGCAGAACTCGTAGTCGGAGATCTCAACGATCGCGCTTCCCTCGATCGCGCTTTGCAAGGTGCCTACGGTGTTTTTTCGCTACAGATATTTCAAGATGGATTAGACACCGAAATCCGTCAGGGCAAAGCGGTTGCAGACGCGGCTTCATCGGCGGGCATCCAGCACTTCGTCTACAGTTCGGTGGGTAGCGCCGAACGCAACACGGGTGTTCCGCATTTCGACAGCAAGTTTCAAGTCGAAGAATATATCCGAGCGAGCGAGTTGCCCTACACAATCTTGCGACCCGTTTTCTTTTTCTACAACTACAACATGATGCGCCCGATGGTTGAGGCCGGAACCCTCTTTCAGCCATTGAGTCCTGAGACGAAGTTGCAGCAGCTTTCTGAAGAAGATTATGGGGAGATGGTCGCTGATGTATTCGATCGCCCCGCAGACTTCATGAACCGCGAAATTGAACTTGCCAGTGTGGACATGACCATGCCGGAAATCGCTGCTGCGTTCAGCCGTGTTCTAGGAAAAACCGTCGAATACCAACAAATTCCGTTTGAAGCGTTTGAGCAGCAAATTGGAGAGGAATTGACTATCATGTATCGCTGGTTTGAGAACGTTGGCTACGCAGCGGATTTAGCACAGTTGAAACGTGATTTTCCTGCCCCGACAGACTTTGAATCTTATTTGCGCGACCACGACTGGCAAAAACAGTCAGAAGCGCGTCCGTTGTCGGCTCGATGATTCTTTGAAACCACTAAATAGAAGAGACAGACCCTGAATCAGGGTCTTTTGAATAGAACTACTCAAGGATAAAGCTATGAAAACAGGGATAAATCGGCAGCTACGCTTGGCATCTCGTCCTGTTGGTGACATCAAGGAAAGCGATTTTGAGTATCGGGAAGAACCAATTCCCAGCCCTCAACAAGGTGAGATCTTGGTACGGACTATCTATCTTTCGCTAGACCCGACCAATCGCATTTGGATGAGCGACATGGAGCAGTATATGCCTCCCGTTGAAATAGGGGAAGTCATGCGCGGGGCTATTATCGGTGTGGTTGAAGAGTCTAAGAATCCAAACTTTAAACAGGGAGATTTGGTTTCGGGTATGCTGGGTTGGCAAGATTATGCGATCTCTGAAGGGAACAGTGGCTTTTCTCTCACGCGACTACCTAACCCTTTGCCCTGTCCGCTGACCGCATTTATGGGACCCCTGGGAGCTACGGGTTGCACAGCTTATTTTGGGCTTTTGGAAATTGGACAGGCAAAAGTTGGAGAGACTGTAGTCGTGTCAGCAGCAGCAGGAGCAGTTGGTTCCATTGTTGGACAAATTGCCAAGATTAAAGGTTGTCGTGTGGTGGGTATAACTGGCTCTGATGAGAAATGCCGCTGGCTTGTTGAAGAACTTGGATTTGATGCAGCGATTAACTATAAAACCGTTGACTTGGAAGGCGATCTCGCTCAAGCCTGTCCCCATGGAATTGATGTTTATTTCGATAATGTTGGTGGTTCTATTCTTGATGCCGTGCTGACCAAAATTAATCTGTACGCACGTATTCCTCTATGCGGTTTAATCTCAACTTATAATGCAACAGAGCCTGTTCCCGGTCCTTATAATTACAGCCAGATTCTGACAAAGCGTGTTCGTGTGCAGGGATTTATTATCCTCGATTATATTCCCCGGTGGTCTGAAGCCATAAGCGAACTTGGACAGTGGCTCAATCAGGGAAAAATTAAATATGCTTTGGAGGCTATCGAGGGCTTAGAAAATGCACCAAAAGCAATCCTCAAACTTTTCGACGGCAACAAGAAGGGAAAACTGGTGGTTAAAGTCTCAGAGGAACCTAGCTAGTTACGTCTGATTGGCTGTGGACTTTTTCGAGTAGGGTAGGTGGGGTGCGATCGCACCCCAATTAAAGAATCCTTGGACTAATAAACAGCCTAATTATTGAGGCGGATACCAGAGTTTGCCGACGTACATCCAGCCTGTCTCTTGTTCAAAAAACGCTACAGTGTTCAAGTTTTTTCGCTTAGCCATTGCCCCAAAATTGGCTGGACTGATGCCGAAGCGATCGCATAAATCCCGCTGGCTAATGCCCTCATCTAGTAGTAGGGCAAAGCGAATCTTTTTTATAACGGGCTGCATCCTTTTGTGCAAATTGCAAACCACTAAATCCGGGTCTTTTTTTCTGGAGAATAGCACGCTTGACGATAAGTTGCAGCTTAACTCAAGGAACTTGCGTGGGCTAAATGGAATGTCTGTTGAACAATGAGAACAACAAGAAGGAAGCACATTTAATTTATACAACTCAATGCTTTCTGATTCTTGAGTTTATTCTGCAATTCCTCATTTCCTTTGATACGGCGATCCTGTACCAAACGAACGGTACAGGATTAGAACAGCAGTCGGACAACTCTTTCATCCCTCAATAACCACAGAACTCATCATCATGAACAAACTAGAAGGAAAAATCGCTCTTGTCACCGGTGGCACCAGCGGCATCGGTCTTGCCACTGCCAAGCGCTTTGTCGCCGAAGGTGCCCATGTCTTCATCACGGGTCGTCGCCAAACTGAACTTGATGCCGCTGTCAAAGAAATCGGTAAAAACGTCACGGGTGTTCAGAGCGATGCCTCCAAGCTGGCAGACCTCGATCGCCTATTCGCCACGATTGAGCAAGAGCAAGGACACCTCGATGTGCTCTTCGCCAATGCTGGCGGTGGAGAACTCGTCCCACTCGGCACAATCACCGAAGAACACTTTGACAAAACGTTCAACACTAACGTCAAAGGTGTGCTGTTCACCGTCCAGAAGGCACTGCCTCTGTTGCCCCTGGGCGCTTCCATCATTCTAAATGCCTCGACGGCTAGCGTCACAGGTAATGCAGCATTCAGCGTTTACAGCGCGACCAAAGCCGCCGTGCGCTCGTTTGCCCGTAGTTGGACACTCGACCTCAAAGAGCGCAAGATTCGGGTTAACGCTATTAGTCCCGGCGTGATTCCTACTCCTGCCTACAATCACATAGGACTGAGTGATGAGCGGGTGCAGGAGGTGCAGGAATTCGTGAGCAGCCAAGTCAGTACCATCCCCCTGGGAAGAGTAGGCACACCCGATGAGATTGCCAAAGCCGTTGTCTTTCTCGCTTCAGATGACAGCAGCTATGTCAACGGCATCGAGCTGTTTGTTGATGGCGGTATGGCACAGATTTGAAGCGCCCTCGCCAGCGATCGGTAATGTTCCAAGCAGGCTGTGTATTGTTCACTTTCCGCTCAGGAACGATCGGCCTCACCGAGGAGTGGTATTGCCGCGAACCGTATCTCGCTTGTAGGTGAACTTTCTTCCCTGTTTCGATTCAGCGTAGAGCACTTAAGGTTGCATAAGTTGCAGCTCAACTCAAGGAACTTGCGTGGGCTAAATGGAATGTCTGTTGAAGATAGGGCTTACACATTGACACAAGCTTGACTATATGCCGGTTCAGTTAATGTTTTTTTGTCATTGCGAGCTTTGGGCGAAGCATAAGCCCTTCGGGCAGGCACGCGCCTTCGCAGTATCTGTTTTTCACAGGGTTTTGTCTCCATGAGTGTCTTACCTGAACCGTATTGGACTATATGCGTGAAGTCCTAATCCATTTTTTAGGTGTTCTAGTATGAAGTCACGAGCTACCTGAAGGGATAAATTCCTCTGCACTTACTACCAATTTTCAATTAACTGTTCATCTCGCATTAAATCGCTTCTGACTGATAGCTCGAATAGCCGTAAAAAAGTAAGTTTTAATAGCCTCAACTGTGTAATCGATCAAATCAGCAATAAGGAGCTGTAAGTCATGTCAAAATTAGATATTTTTGCATCAGATAAACAATTCATTAATGCTTGGACTTCCTTTGCCAGTGTATGTCCTAAAGGAGAAGTTTTAGAAGCGAATGAATTAGTCATCACCTGGAGCGGTACAGACAATTTCGGGTGCATCTCACTTTTGCAAATATATGAAAAAAGCGCCAAAATGAAAAAGCTAGTAAAACTGTGAAAAAAGA
>NZ_JAUBRM010000160.1:0-7246 GCF_036701905.1 Microcoleus sp. MON2_D5 | reverse complement strand
GGGAGGTTTTTTTGCATAATTGTAATATTCCGCCTAGAATGTCACACTTGTCAATACCCTCTGACCTGAATCCTTACCTCTGGGGGAACTTGCTTCGCAAACCATAGACATTGCCTTACAAGTCGGTTTCTCCAGTCAAAACCATCTGACGCAACAGTTCAAGTGCCTCACTGGAATGACCTCCAAGCAGGTTCGCTAATCCCATAAGAATCTGAAAGAAGTTGAGCGTTGACAATCATTACACTCAAGTTAGAGCAGACAAGAATCCAATGCAGCTTGCATCAGACGTACAACAACAGGATTGGCAAGCGATCGCAGTAAGCAAGTAAAACACCAACAGCAAGCAAAGGTACGTTCACTTGTATATTTCACTCATTAACAATTTCTCAAGAGGTTAGCATGTCTATTAACACGCTTTTCCAACCCTTTAGCTTTAAGGGATTGAAGCTGCCGAACCGAATTGTGATGGCTCCAATGACGCGAGGCTTTTCACCTGATGGCTATCCAACGAAAGACGTAGCAAATTACTATGCAAAACGTGCTGCTGCTGAAGTCGGGCTGATCATCTCCGAGGGGACGGGTATCGCACGACCCGCATCGCTAAACGGTGTTAACCTTCCCCGCTTCCACGGTGAGCAGGAGCTTGCTGGCTGGAAGCAAGTCATTGATGCAGTCCACGCTGCCGGAGGATTGATGATCCCGCAGCTCTGGCATGTTGGCGCAGTGCCATCCCCATACGGCGACGATCTACCCGTTGACCTGTTTGAGAGTCCTTCGGGTCTAAATAGTCCTGACCAGCCGTTTGGGAGAACGATGACTGACACAGACATCGCCGATACGATCGCTGCCTTTGCCAGTGCAGCGGCGGATGCAAAGCGGCTGGGTTTCGATGCTGTTGAACTCCACGGGGCACATGGCTATCTGATCGATCAGTTTTTCTGGAAGGGCACGAACCATCGCACCGATCGATTTGGAGGTGTGACGCTCGCTGAGCGCGGACGTTTCGCTGCCGAGATTATTCAAGCCGTCCGTGCAGCAGTCGGTTCTGACTTTGCGATCATCCTTCGCCTGTCGCAATGGAAACAACAGGACTACACTGCCCGCCTTGCGAATACTCCAGCGGAGATGGAGGAGTGGTTACAACCGCTGGTGGATGCAGGTGCAGATATATTGCATTGCTCACAACGCCGTTTTTGGGAGCCGGAGTTCGACGAATCTGAGCTAAACTTTGCGGGCTGGGCGAAGAAGTTGACAGGGGTTCCCACCATTACCGTAGGGTCGGTCGGTCTCAGCGGCGATTTCATCAGAGCTTTTAGTGGTGAAGCATCACAGGCTGCGTTACTTGATGAATTGCTGCGTCGGCTGGAGCGCGGTGACTTCGACTTGGTTGCAGTTGGACGTGCGCTGCTGCAAGATCCGCAATGGGCTGTAAAGATACATCAAAACCGTACCGCTGATCTCATGAACTTTAATCCCTCAGCGTTAGCAATACTCACTTAAAAGCGCTGGTTTGAATGTCTGATCCTCTCAACTGATCGTTTCAATCAAATTAGCGATCGCATTCGACGACTCATCTTCTTCAATGCCTTTATCCTCAATGATGGTGAAAGCCTCAACGATAACACCCCACCGCACTCTCAAGCGTTATCCGATCAGCTAGCGAGACAATCGGCCGATCATACGGTGATGCTACCTTTTGAGATTTGGCGAGAAGCGTTTATCAACGACGCTGACCTCGAACTGGCTCGATCGAGTTACGCACAATTATCGCCTGAACCGTATCACCCGTGGCTTGACAAGTTAGACCTGAAGCAGTTTTACTCGCTGCCCATCCCCAAAAGCTACCTCTATTGTACAGAAGATAATGTCCTTCCTCAAGGCGATTGGGGTTGGCATCCCAGAATGTCTAGGCGCTTGGGACTATTTCGGTTCGTGCAAATGCCCGGTAGTCACGAGGTCATGTTTTCTAACCCGGTTGGTTTAGCAGAAAAGATTATTGTGGCAGGACGTGACTAGCAACAGAATTTGGGATCGCCAACCCACTAATGTCGCCGTCATTCAACAAAAAATGACCTGAAAAGGAGAAATCATGACAACTACATACCCTCACAGTGCTGCTTTTGATTATATTGTGATTGGCGCCGGTTCAGCAGGCTGCGTTGTTGCCAACCGTCTTACAGAAGACCCTAATACTAAAGTATTGCTGCTCGAAGCGGGTAGTCCTGATACCAAGCCAGAACTTCAAGTTCCCTCAGTGTGGGCTACTACACTCTTAGGCTCGGAAGTGGACTGGGCATACTTAACTGAAGGGGAACCTTACTTAAATAACCGCAAAATTTTATCTTCACGCGGTAAAGTCTTGGGCGGCAGCAGTTCGATTAATGGCATGATTTATATACGAGGCAATGAACGTGACTACAATAGCTGGCAAGCATTAGGTAATATTGGTTGGAGTTATCAGGATGTCTTGCCTTACTTCAAGAAATCGGAAAACCAGCAGCGAGGAGCATCGTTATTTCACGGGGTTGATGGACCACTTAGCATCACAGATCCACTCTCTCCTGCAAAAGTGTCGCAACGCTTTGTGGAAGCCGCGATCGCACAGGGCTATGAGCAAAATCCCGACTTTAATGGCGTACAGCAGGAAGGTGCAGGACTTTACCAAGTGACCGTGAAAGATGGCAAGCGCCAAAGTACAGCAGTGGCATTTCTGCGTCCGATTAAAGATCGCCCCAACTTGACTATTCAAACAGGAGCATTGGTGACTCGTTTACTCTTTGAGGGAAAGCGCGCGGTAGGGGTAGTGTATTTTCAAAACGGAACGGAGTATCAAGTTAGGGTCAACTCCGAAGTGATTTTGAGTGCTGGCGCCTTCGATTCTCCTAAACTGCTAATGCTTTCTGGAATTGGACCAGCTGAACATCTGCGGGCTTCCGGCATTCCTGTAGTTTTTGATTTGCCGGGTGTCGGCCAGAATCTTCAAGATCACCCACTTGCTGTTATTGCCTACCAGTCTACTCAGGACGTGCTCCTTGCGCCAAGTAGTAATGGGGGAGAGGCTGGGTTATTTCTGCATACCAACAATAATTTAGATGCGGCGCCTAATTTGCAATTTACAATTGTTCCGATTTTATATGTCGATCCTGCCTATGCACGTGAAGGTCCGGCATTCACCCTTCCCTTTTGCATCACCCGTCCCGAAAGTCGTGGTAGTGTAAGACTACGTTCCTCCTCCCCCTTCGACCCACCGTTGATTCGGGTCAACTATCTTCAGAAAGAATCTGACATGCAACTGATGGTTGAAGGACTTAAAATTTTGCGTCAAATTGTGTACTCCGATGCGTTTAATGAGTTTCGGGGTGAGGAAATTGCTCCAGGGAGTTCCGTGCATAGCGACAAAGCAATCGAAGATTATATTCGGCAAACGTGCGGTACGGCATGGCATCCTGTTGGGACGTGCAAAATGGGTATTGATCAAATGGCGGTTGTCGATCCTCAACTCAAGGTACGGGGGATTGAAGGGTTACGAGTTGTTGATGCATCGATTATGCCAACTATGATCACAGGAAACACAAATGCATCGGCAATTATGATTGGAGAAAAGGCTGCCGATTTGATAAAAGTTGGAACAAAATTGCCTCAATGATGGTGAAAGCCTCAGAGATAGTATTCCGCCGCATCATCAAGCGTTATTTGACTCCCTAGCTAGAGAATCGGACGATCATACGATGGTGATGCCGTTTGAGATGTGGCGAGAAGTGCTTCTCAATGATGCTGACCTCGAACTAGCTCGATCCAGTTACGCACAATTATCGCCTGAACCGTATCAACCGTGGCTTCACAAGTTAGACCTAAAGCAGTTTTACTCGCTGCCCATCCTCAAAAGCTACCTCTACTGTACAGAAGATAATGTCCTTCCTCAAGGCGATTGGGGTTGGCATCCCAGAATGTCTAGGCGCTTGGGGCTATTTCGGTTCGTGCAAATGGTCCGGTAGTCATGAAGTGATGTTTTCCAACCCGGTCGGCTTGGCAGAAAAGATGATTCCGGCAGGGCGCGACTAGCTGATGGTTGAGATGAACAACAGACAATCGCTTATCCCCCAAACAAGGGCGCTAACCGATCAGAATTTGACCAATCATCGTAGGAATCTGAAAGCAATCAAGCATTGGTACTGTCTATACTTCAGATCAAACAAACGGAATTAGCCGGCAACGCTTGCTGCTCCAGTAAGTTCATAGCGATCGAACGCAGCAGTGCATCTTCGTGCTGTTGTGTTCCTAAACTGCCAAAACAATTAGATAAGAAATCCCAAAATGAGGCGCTTATGAATTCACAAACAACTCAAAATCAACTCACCAATCCTGCTGACAAATCCGCAATCCGTGCTTTCCATCACCAGATGATTGATGCTTGGAATCGAGGCAGCGGTGAAGACTTCGCTGCTCCGTTCAGCGAAACTGCCGATTTCATCGCCTTCGAGGGAACCCATATCCAGGGTCGAAAAGCGATCGCTGCATTTAATCAGCAAGCTTTCGACACAGTTGTCAAAGAAACACGCCTAGAGGGTGAGGTTAATTTCGTCCACTTCCTTAATCCTCAACTTGCTCTCATGAACGGAGTTGTCAGGGTAATGCTGCCCGGACAACCCAAAACTTCACAGTCACGAGATTCGATGCAGCTATTCGTCGTGATGAAACGCGATCAAGATTGGCGGATTGAAGGGCTACTCAATGCCCGGAAGTTGACGCTAGAACGGCAATTCTTCTTGGACGAGTTTGACTCGCTGAGTGAAGAGGCTCAACGTCAAGTGACCGACCTGAGGGGGTGACAACGTGGCTGAAACCTTTATGGGCAAAGCGTTTAGGCTCCTGAACCTCCAAAAAGATATCAGCGATTATAACTTGCTTATTGACAATTATGATTGTAGTGATCGCCGCTGCTCCTTATTTCCCGTTATCTACCCCCGAAAAAGTCGTGATCGTAGCAGATATCTTTTTTGAGGCAGATCACTTCAAACCCTTACCTAATATGTCTTTCAACTTGCTTGTCACCCCGTCAGGTGACCGACCTCGTTGCAGGTCTCAAAGCGAGTGGAGTAATCACTCCGACGCAGATTGATGCGAAATAAAACCAATCTCCATCAGCAGGACAATCATGAAACCTCAACTCATTTTCGGAGTACTAACGATCGCAACAGGATTGCTCGGAGGTTCATTCACTTATCCCGCGATAGCGAAGCGCTGCTGCGTCAGCGGAGCGGCTCTGAAAGAGCTAGCGCAAATCGCACACAGCATTCCTCCACAACAAACATCCCCCATTCTGATCGCCACTGCCTACACTGATTTAACCTTACCTACCTTGCACCAAGGCGATCGCGGCAGAGACGTGCAATTGTTACAGCGCATTCTTCAAGACAATGGCTTTTTAGGAGCCGCAGGTGTGAGGTTAGGCAATCCAAGAGGGGCGATCGTCGATGGCATCTTTGGTGCGGTCACAGCGTCTGCGGTACGCGATCTCCAGGGACGATACAGAATCCCAGTTACAGGGCAAGTCAATCCAACCACCTGGGAAGTTCTGGATATGCACGAAAACCCCTATCGATCGCCGCTTCCCTGGAAACAACAGAACATTACACAACCACAAGCCACAGGAGATTTCTAATGAACCGAAAGATTCTTTCAACCAAAATCACAACTACAACCACAATCGCAATCACAATTCTGTTCGGCGTACTTCTACTGTTCAATTTTCCATCCCTGGCTCAAGTCAGTTCACAAGTGGTTCCCAGAATCGAAGTGATCGAAAGTTCTGAAGAGATTCCACCCAGCTACCATTTAGTCATTAGCCGATCTCAGGACAATGTTTATGTCTTCTGTCCCACTAACTTCGAGCCAGAGTTGAACTATCTGCGAAATGTGAAGGCGATTCAATGTAAGCCGTTTACCAGTCCTTAGAAGTAAACCAGTACGGAGTAACGGACAACCATTTTTACAAACGGCAGTTATACAACGCGGTAAGCAAACAAGGAGCATATCCAAAAATGGTTAAAGGTAGGTTAGAGGCATTCAGTGATGGGGTAATTGCTATTATTATCACCATTATGGTACTGGAGTTAAAAACACCTCATGAGTCAGATTTAGCTGCACTACGTCAGTTGATTCCAACCTTTCTAAGCTATGTGTTGAGTTTCGTACATATTGGTATCTACTGGAACAATCACCATCACCTGTTTCAGGCAGTCCGACAAGTGAATGGTTCAACTTTGTGGGCAAACCTACATTTGTTGTTCTGGTTATCATTAGTTCCCTTTGTCACCGCATGGATGGGTGAAAATCACTTTGCTGCGTTGCCTGTGGCGCTTTATGGTGTGGTTCTATTATTGGCTGCGATCGCCTACTTCACTCTGACCCGCACACTTGTTTCTCACCACGGTCAAGATTCCACACTTGCAAATGCTCTTGGTCGAAATTTTAAAGGCAAGTCATCGGTATTGATTTATGCAGTTACAATTCCACTTGCTTTTGTAATCCCTTGGCTTGCATGTGCATTATACGTTCTGGTTGCAGTTCTGTGGCTCATTCCCGATCGTCGTATTGAAAAGGCGTTGAACTCATAAAGTTCCATGTTCGATGCAAAAAAAACTAGCTAACAAGCCCTCTGCACCAAAACGAATATAAGTTGTTGGTCACAGACAAAGGCGATCTGCGTCCGGTGAGCAGCAACGTTATGCCGCTTATGGATGTACTCAATCATCCTGGCATTTTACGCCCCCAGGGGCGGGGAATCTAGCCACAAAGATTGAAACAGGAGAAACAGAATGATACTGCAAGATAAAGTGGCGTTAGTTACAGGAGGCGCATTGGGAATTGGTCGAGCAACAGCGATCGCCTTCGGTGCTGCTGGAGCAAACGTTGTCTTCTCGGACATACGCGGTGTAGAAGGTGAAGAAACTGCTGATTTGATTCGCGAGACTGGGGCGGAATGCTTGTTCGTGAAATCAGATGTATCGAGTGAGGTGGATGTCCGAAAATTGGTGCCCAAAGCGATAACAATCTACGGCAAACTGGATTGTGCCTTTAACAATGCTGGCATCGATCTTGTTGTGACACCGTTGCATGAACAATCGATCGAGGATTTTGACAAGATCCTGTCGGTCAATGCACGAGGGGTAAGGATTCAGGTGGTGGGTATTGACAAGTGTGATCCTGGAAAGTAGAATATAGCAATTATGAAAAAAAACCTGCC